>PLGI01000100.1 GCA_003139775.1 Syntrophaceae bacterium
ACTCTACCAGTAGAGAACGGAACCACTCAAATTGATCATGTTATTGTTTCCATATATGGCGTATTTGTGGTTGAAACAAAGAATATGAAGGGATGGATATTCGGAAACGAAAATAAAAATATATGGACTCAAAAAATATATAAGCATTCAATCAAGTTCCAAAACCCGCTGTACCAAAACTACAAACACGTAAAAACTATTCAATCTTTACTTGGATTAAATGACCAGCAGGTTCATTCGGTTGTCGTTTTTGTTGGTGAAAGTACATTCAAAACAAAGATGCCCGAAAATGTTACCTATGGCTTCCGTTACATTCGATTTATTAAATCAAAAAACAAACCGGTACTTACTAAATCAGAGGTTGATGAAATTGCAAGAAAGATTGAAGATGAAAGATTGACGCCATCGTTTAAAACTGACAAGGAGCATGTAAAAAATGTTAAACATATTGTAAGCGAAAAGAAAATATTTCCTTAAAAATAAAAAATTGTTTCCATAATGTATGTTTTCTTAAAAATCACCATGCCCCGTGGGGGCATCCACGAAGGCATAAAAATAAGTTGTTTACGGTTTTATTTTCGTAATAAAAACTTCAAATTGCAGGCGAATGGGATAGAATAGAATATATTCACAGGATGATCAATTTGGGTATTTCATTTATGGTGTAGAAGATTATTTTACTTTTCACGAATTTAATAAAGATTTTAAGGTAGATAATAATATCGATAGAATATGGTTATACTAATCCAATTGCTCTTAGATATTTTGTTCCAGTTCCTTCTGAAAGGCACAATATTCTGCCAATTTTGAAAGAGCGACAACCGCACGGGGCAGTCCTTCATAAACGGGAATACCCGCCGGCAAAAGAATCTCCTCCATAACGGCAACCCATTTTCTGATTTTCGGAGCAGGCTCATATTGCCGCCAGACAACAACCAGGGGTTTGCCTTGCGTGTGCATTTGTCCTTCCTTAGCTAGGTAGGTGGCAATTTTTTCAATATAAGTACCACCCTCTTCTACGCCGAATAGCCAATCCAGGGGCACCGAGATGATGAAATTATCGATCTCACCACTTGTCGAAAGGATGTTTATAACTTTTTCTAACAGATTCAAATCTACAAAAGCGACAGCGGCATCAATCGGATTGCGGATCATCGTTCCCGCAGGTGGTATGAATTCCCGCAATTTTTTTATCGTTTCGGAAGACAGTTCCGGAAGCTCCAGGCCTGATCTGGCGCAACTGTCCGCTACGGCTACGCCGATCCCACCGCCAAATCCAAGAACAGTGGTTCTCTTGCCCTGGGTTTTTTTAAGATGATGGAAGGCCAGGGTCACATCTGCCATCTCTTCCAAGGAATCCACAGGCACGGCACCGCTTTGATGGAAGAAAGCCTTCCAAATATTTTCCCCGCCTGCCAGAGATCCTGTATGTGAGGATACTGCCCTTGCTCCCGATTCTGTCAGTCCGCTCTTATAAATGATGACGGGCTTGTGACGATTCGTTTCGGTAACCAGTTCGAGCAGACGCCTTCCATCTTTTACACCTTCCAGATACATGTTGATGATATGTGTTTCATCATCATTAGCAAGATAATCCAGAAAGTCCGTGCTGTCCAATGTTAGGGCATTTCCATAACTTATTGACTTGCTGAAGTAGATACCATAACGATTCGATGTATAATTTGTAATGTCCTGGGCATTCCCTCCACTCTGACTGATAAGCGAAATGGGGCCGCTTTCTTTTGAGGCTTTCGTCCATGTCAACATCCGCGATGCTGGAACATAGAATCCCATACAGTTGGGACCAACGACATGTAGGCCTCCTTCACGGGCGATTTTTTCTATCTCCTCCTGAAGCTGAATACCCTGTTCTTCCCCTGATTCCTTGAAGCCAGAGCTGAAGATGTGAATATTTTTGTTGCCCGAGGCGATACAATCCCTCAGGGCATCAGGCACGAACGAGGCCGGCACGGAAATAATAACCAGATCAACCTTTTCCGGCAAAGAAACTAGACGGGGGTATGTTTTTATCCCAGTAATTTCTTTAACTTTGGGATTAATCGGATATAGCCTTCCTGGATAGCCAAAGTTTCGGAGACATCCGAACATGCCGGGAAAACCTCTACGGAGCGTACGGGTTGCGCCAATAACGGCAATTGATTTGGCGTGAGTCATAACATCCAGCGCGGCACGAATTTCCATCGTTTTAGTCTTTATTGCTTCATCACTTTCATCATAATCAAGGCCTGCAGTATTTTGATTATTCAGGACAACAAGCGCATCGACGGCTATCACCTTGCCATCGGGTGTGATAATGAGAGGATTGATGTCAACTTCCTTGACCGACGGATGCTCCATCCCCAAAAGAGATAACCCCAGCAGTACTCGAAGCAATTGATCTTTGTTGGCCGCCGCCTCACCGCGGAAATCACCAAGAAGCTTATGCGCGTGGATCTCATCGATCATCGTGCGTGCCTGCCTCTCGTTTAGTGGAGCAATGCGGAAGGTGATATCACCAATCGCTTCCGTAAAAATCCCTCCCAGACCAAACATCACAGAGGGACCAAACTGGGCGTCTCGGAATAAACCAGCAACAAACTCCCGTTTGCCTTCTATCAACGGTTGAACGAGGCACCCCTCCCAATCTCCTCCGGCTGCGGCCTTGATCTCGCGATACGACCGACGGACGTCCTCTGCCGACCGCAAGTTTATTTTGACCAGCCCCCGCTCTGTCTTGTGTGTGAGTTTGGCCCCCAAGCCTTTCAAGACCACAGGAAATCCTGTTACGCCTGATTGGATTACGGCCTCTTCCTCATCAGTAACAATTGTTTCCTCAACGACGGGAATCCCATAAAGGTTCAATAACCTCTTGGACTGGGCCTCTGTCAGGAATTGTTGTCTATCCTTTCGGGCTTGATCAAATAACTTCACCGCTTGCATCAGTTCCACATTTCTTCTCCCCATTTTTTATCGTCATCTGTTTGACTTTTCGCAAAGACATTAACAATCATAACTACCTTCCCTCATACTTCTCAGAATGTTCCTTATGCTTATACCAGTTATCAATATAAATCTCCGCCAATTTCTTATCACTTGGATGATTTTGGCAGTTGTAATCCCTTCGTTTGTACGTACTAGTTTTTCAAGTTGATGTGTCCCTCTTTAGAAAAAGTGAATTTGTGGTTTCTCAATACTGTGCTGACATCGGCCGTTCCCTCAATCTTATAAGGCAAGTCATTCCCTGTGAAAATAGTCTTTATGCTGCCACTCAAATCCTTAAATTTTGCAACGAGAGGCACCTGTATCTGTGTTGTTGATGATGAGGGGATCAAGAGTTCCTTTCCCAGGTGGCCATTTCCGATTTCCTCATTTTTAAGGTAAACAGTGTATTCAAAAGATTTGAGTTTAAGGTCAAAATGGTTTGGATTTTGTACATCAAGATCGAGGAGAAGATTTATCTCTGTGAAGGAGATCGGACTGAGACTGACTCTACGAAGAGTAAAGGACGGATTATCCAGTATCCAATTCGTACAAGACATAAGACAAATGGAAAGGGCAAGCAGGACTAATATTTTAGATCTCATTAACGGTTTTACTCCTTCCTTGCAACTATCACTTGGGTTTTCGGTAAGTATTTATCGAAAGACTCTAAAAGTTTTTCAGAGCCATTCAATTCCATCAATCCCGCCCAAGTATTTGACCAACTCTGCAAAACAGGATGATATGGGGGCTTTATAGAGTCCAATATTGGACTATTAAAATTCTCCTGTTGATGAACGATCCAAAATAATGACATAAAGACAGTCCAGTAGAAACCCCATGTATCATATCTTTCCACTTTTAAT
>PLGI01000166.1 GCA_003139775.1 Syntrophaceae bacterium
TTTCGTATGATGCGCCGGCGGCTGTTTCCCTTTGGGCGTTCCCTCCTCAACAACAGTGTTGCCGATCATAGAACAGCCACTAACTAAAAGTGCCGCAAGAAATATGATAAAAATACTAAACTGTTTGATTTTTCTCATAGGGAACCATGTCTGCCTTTGACCTTTTTTTATTGTTAGCAAAGATTCATGAAAATAGTTACTGGTTTTGTAAATTATTAAAAATTGGAAGTCAATTTTTACTATAGTAAACCGATTTTCGGCGATGTTTTAAAACCAACGGGAAAATAGGTGCGCAGCCGCCTCCTTGATTTTTTGCGATAAAGGTCTTTTTTCCCATTTATCCCATTGAATCTGGTCGGATTGTGCAAGATCGCTGGCAAAAGTACGCTCCATTTCTTCCGCAAATTCACGGCTTAGGACAACCGCGTTCACCTCGTCATCACTTAAAAGGCTCAAGGAGTCCAGATTTGTGGAGCCGACCGTTGACCAGACGCCGTCAATGACCGCTGTTTTCGCATGCAGCACGACGTTGCGGCGTTCGTATATCTTCACTCCCTCTTTCAAAAGCTCCGAATAATTGTGCCTTGCTGCGTTTAAGACCAATTGAGAATCGGTGTTTGCAGGAAGAATGATCTTTACGTCAACACCGCGCCCGGCAGCATCAGTAAAGGCCTTTAATATTTGTTTGTCGGGGACAAAGTAGGCATTCGTCAGATGAATAGAATGCTCCGCGAACGTGATGGCCGCTACATACACGATAAACGTAATCCTGTTGTCAGATCCTGGAGTACTGCCGACGACTCGCACCAGAGTATTCCCATCTTCTTTCATCTTCGGGTAGTAGTTCGGTTCGGATAGTTTCGGTCCCTCTTGCTTGGACCATGTGTCCAGAAAGAGCTTTTGGAATTCAGCCACAGCGGGTCCTTCAACTTGAACGTCTGTGTCACGCCAGGGCAGTAGCTCTCCTTTTACTTTTTTTCTTACGGAAAGCCTGCCTGAATAAACATTGCTGATGTTGACGCCTCCGCTAATGGCGATTTTACCGTCAATGATCAAAATCTTGCGGTGATCCGGATTTATCATGAGCCATTTCAGGTGGCCCTTCAACGGACTTATCGGATTGAATTCGACCACATGAATTCCCCCATCCCGCAAGTGTTTAAAAAAGGCTTCGGACGTTGTAAAACTTCCCATACTGTCGTAAATGATATTTACCTGAACACCCTCTGCCTGTTTTCGCAACAGCAGTTCAGTAAATTTTCGTCCAATTTCATCATCTTCAAGAATGAATGTTTCAAGGTTGATATTGTCTTTGGCACCCCGTATGGCTTCGAACATCGCGGCATAGGTAGCCGGACCATCAATAAGCAGAGTGACTTTGTTTCCCTTGGTCAGAGGACTTTCGGTGACCGATTCTACCACGGCAGTGTATCGTTCCATAATGTCCGTCGGGTTGACGGATTGCTTCAACCGTTCCATGATAGCTTTACTTTTTTCCGGAGATAACAGTCCTTTGGACGAAACGATTTGGCGCGGTTCCCGGGTAGCAGGCGCCGCGTCAATCTTTTTAGAAACATTCGGCAAGGTCGCACATCCGTTGCCGAGGCTCATGATGGATATGAATAGAAAGAAAAATAAGAAAGGTTTGGCGATTTTCATATGTTTGTTTATCAAAAAAAAATCTCCTTTGCTATAAATATCTACCTAAACCTGTTGTAAGGCACATTTATTTTACGGTTAAATAATATTCCTTTAGTTTTTCCCGAAAATATTCTTCTGATTTTATGGTCTTTCCATTAGATAATCTAATCATATATGGTTTGCCCGTAATATAAGACTGGGAAGCGCATAGCCTTATAAAATCATCAGCGGTTTTAACCCTGCTACCAGCGGTTTTAAGCTTCATTCGTAAATGCTCCGCGGCTGCCTTCCCATCATCATACTCTGAGCCATTTCTGATAAATTTTGCTCCTTTTAAATTCTCCACGGAGGATAATAAAAATTCGATTTTATTCTTTTCTATATTTTCCTGGGCGCTGACCGCCCCGGAAAATAGCGCCAGCATTACAAATGTCGCGACCAATATTTTTTTCATGTTTTCCTCGTTAAATTTCGCCTAACAGTTTGCACATCAACGGCGGCAATGAAGACAAGGACAATTAACACAAGAAGCATAATTGTCAATTTTACGGAAGAAAAAAATGACCACAGGGAGTTATTCTTTAGCAACAACTTAACATGCTCCTTGCACGCGTTAATATTTGATGAAACCTGATTAGCCAAAGACCGGGAGCGCATCTCCTGCATGGCAGCCATGACCGGGAACGTGATAAGTGCAGTCCAAAAAGTTGCAAAACCAAAACCGGCGCCTGCCTGTGAATAGATTGCAATACCAGAAGGATCATCTTCACTTGCGCCTGTAATAAGTCCAGGATCAAGTATGCGCCAGTATTTTTAATTCTTGCTGAAAGGTTTGTGGATCTATTCATCCTAGCGCATGCCTCCTATCATTTCTCGGCCAGAACATACGCTCGTGGACAGGCGAAAATTCAACATTTCACCTCCATCCGCCTTATAGCGGGGTTCTATCAGTGGCTTGTTGTTTTGCTTATGGCGGAATTCGGATAAGTATTGGTAAATTTCAACCCTCGCCCGGTTGATGCCACCGACCGGTCGATGTTCAATCAAGGAATGCGCCGGAGAGAATGACAAATCCTCAGCCAGATCCTCACGTTCCCTGGTTCGGAAAACCTGGGCAGGAATGCGAAGTGTGGCCACTTTGATAAAGGGGGATTCCTTTTCGCTCCATTCCACGCCGGCATCCTCAACCGGCATCCGGCTGGGGTCTTTTTGAACTTGAATCATAAAATCAAAGCTTGCCTCATTCGCTGTCAGGTGTTTTTCCATATTTTCAGTGAGATAATGATCGGTAAGTTTTGGCGGCAAGGGGCTTTTTATGCGCGAAGTGGGAACGAGGGAGTATTTAACAATAAGATCTGTCCCGCATAAATAAGGGGTCGTACTCCAATAGCGGATGTCCAACGGAGAAGTTTGGTTTTGTCTGGCCTTGCGAAGTTCATTAATTATATGGAAATCGCCGGACACAACCAGACGAGCAAGAAAGACAAGAGGCGAGAATTTGATACTGTAGTACACCGCGTCATGGAATAGTTTGACCGTTCCTAAAGGCATGCTCGGATAGCTCAGTAACACAAAGTCCTGTGTTTCTTTCTCATTGTTGTGCGTTTGAAACCGCTGTCCTTTGACGCCAATGATTTTTATGGCAAAACCACGCAGGTCTTTGGCTTTGTCCGACTCGATCTTACCGCTTGCACTGGAAATTCGAATCCAGGCGTGATAGGTTCGGGAAAGCGCAAATATTCCCTTCTTAAGCTCTGAGGAAATGTTCGGTTCCACAATGAATTCCGCCTGTAGACAGGCCAGCGATTTAGGGTGCGCGTCACGTTTGGTAAGGCCGGCGGGATAATCTTTGGACATCTTTTCTTGTAATATAACTTCCATGTTTTTGATCAGGCGTTCTTCATCAGCAGGAACCTTTTCAAATTTGGTTATACCCCCCAATTTATTGTCAGAAGACTGCACGTTGTACCCCTTATTGGATTTATTGTTTTGCGCAAGCTCATCCCCGGCTTTGAGTGTGCCTTGTTGGTTTCCATCCGAGCCGGGGCCGGAACGGACATCAGTTTCCCTGGTGGTAATAGCTTCGGTACATGCAAAGCTAAGCAGTGCCAATGCGAACAGCGCGACGAATAGAATCATAGCAGGGGTTTTCATCTCATTCACCTTAGTTCAAACTAAGCGAAGCAGCTTCAGCAACTCTTGTGCTGCGAGTCCCGAGGAGGCCGGGTTCTGGCCGGTCACAAGCTTGCCATCCACTTGGACATAGGGGCCCCAATCAGCACCCTTGCTGTATACGCCGCCTCGTTCCTTTAGCCGGTCTTCCAAAAGAAAAGGTACGACCGCGGTCAAGCCCACGGCTTCTTCTTCTGCATTCGTGAATCCGGTCACGTGCTTGCTTTTAACCAGATACTCGCCATCTTTTCCGCGCACATTGACAATCGCGGCCGGCGCGTGACACACTGCACCAATCGGCTTATCTGCCTTCACGAAGGCTTCGATCAGCGCAATGGATATCTTGTTATCGGGCATGTCCCACATAGGGCCATGTCCACCGGGGTAGAAGACTGCGTCGAAATCGTCCGCGGACACGTCGGAAAGTTTTTTCGTGTTGGCAAGTTCAGACTGTGCTGCCTTGTCTTTGCGGAAGCGCCTGGTTAATTCGGTCAGGCTTTCAGGAAGATCGCTTTTCGGATCGAGCGGCGGCTGGCCACCTTTTGGCGAGGCCAGTGTGATCGCAGTTCCTGCATCCTTGAGCACGTAATAAGGCGCGGCGAACTCTTCCAGCCAGAAACCGGTTTTCTTTCCGGTATTGCCGAGTTGGTCATGTGAAGTAAGAACAATAAGAATTTTCATAGCTAACCTCCTTTTTTGAACTAGCTCTGAGCATGTTCCTCTTTAGCTTTGCGCTCCATTTTTTCTAAACGGGTATAGTAATCGGCAAACTCGTTGAGATGAGCGAGCGCGATTTTACCCGTGATGATGGGGTCGTTGCCTGTTACGTCCGTTGACGGGTCTACCCGGCCATGCTCCAACTCAACATCCAAACCCATACGGAACTGCTCCACATCGAAGCGGCTCCAATCAATGTTCAACTTATCACCGATTTCACGAGCTTTCTCAGTCGCGAAATGTTCCTTAGCTGACATTTTGTTTTTCTCCTTATGTCCTATGTTTTTTTTAATTATTAACAAGCTAGATACCTCGCCGCGCCTGCATCTTTCCCGCGGGTAAGCCAAACCCGAATGGGTTCGGTATCATACCGACGCTCCAAACATAGCGTAATAGTCATCATTTCAGGAAAAGCCACCGGACCAGGTACTTGCTCTTCCCCAGCCCGGTGCTCAGTTGACTCTCTATTCCGTCATTTTGCCGTCGAAGTTGCTCATTGTAGGCCTTCGCTTCGGCACGGGACTGCCCGGAGGATCTTAACGGGTTAGCGGAAGAGTATCGACCACCCGGACTACTTGTTCAGCCTCCGATGCAACCCAATCAGCAATCAGGAACAACCACTAGTTGCCACCTGGATTACCCTGATTACCCTGATCACCCTGATTACCCTTATTACCCTTATTACCCTGTTCGCCCTTGGCACCTTCGGCGCCTGTCATTCCGGTCGCGCCGGTTTCGCCTTTTTGTGCAGGCGCACCTTGTACTCCTTGTGCTCCTTGTGCCCCTGCGGGTCCGGGAACAGGTGTGACCACAACGGTATTAGGGTTCGCAGGCGTGACCACCTCCGTCGGTCGGTCACATGCGCTCAATGCCAGCACGGACAATGTTGCTACAACTACAAATAAATATCTCATGATGATCCTCCCATGTGTTGAACAAAAACTGAGCGCGTTATTGCGCGCAGTAGACTTTCTATTTCGTCATTTTGCCGTCAAAGTACTCTTTATCGAGTTTGTGGACTTCCGCCCCAATCTCTTCCTCGGACTTTATCGCCATGACGACGAACTGACTTTGTTTTGCCGTGTAATGCCTCAGTCGAAAATCGTCATTTTTAATCGTGAAACTCTCTATACACGCATAGGTTACGGTGCAATCTTCATCTGGTGTAACTGTGCGTGTCGTTCCGTTTGTTGTTGCATCACAAGTCCCTGACCATACACATGCCCATCCTGCATTAAATGCAAGACAACATCCAGAGGTTCTCGATTCCCCCATCACTTCCGTTTATTTTCGGCGTTGGTTCCGAAGCTATCCGTAATAAGCTCCAAATGAACAGCATGTATACAATTGCCAAAATAATCATTAATGCACCCACGACATATACCTCTCTCACTACCTCCCAAAAACCTTCTTTACCTGACCGATCTTTTCGTGAACCTCGTCGGCTATTTTTTCACCGGTATCTTCGGCTTCCTCCTTCAAATCCTTCGCCTGATGCTTGACCTCCTCAAAAATATCTTTTGCTTTGGTACTGGCATCGGCATAAATTTCCTTCCCACCATTTAAAATTTCCCTCCCTTTCTCCTTGATATCAGATCTCAGCTTTTTTCCGGATTTTGGCGCAAAGAGAACGCCTGCCAATGCGCCCAACGCGCCTCCAATCAATAATCCCTTGAAAAAATGAACTTGTGATTTT
>PLGI01000180.1 GCA_003139775.1 Syntrophaceae bacterium
TCTCTACTCTACTGAAGTCAACATAACGCCCAATATATGACAAGAAAAGGTCGGAAAATTTCTGGCTATGGCACATTATTTTATGCACCGACTTCCGCCCCACTCCAGATGGGATCAGCCTTCATCCCCGGCACGTATGACCTTTAGGTTATGCGCTGGGCTTCGCTTTTATTTTCAAGGAAATATCCGCGGCACGAACAGAGTGGGTAAGTTCGCCTATGGAAATCAAATCGACGCCGGTGACGGCAATTTCGGAAACATGTTGCCGGCTCACGTTGCCGGAGGCTTCCAAAAGCGCGCGTCCGGCCACAAAATCGACAGCTTTCTTCATTGCCGGGACGGACATATTATCCAGCATGATGATATCAACACCGCATTTAAGAGCTTCTTTTACTTCCTGTATGTTTTTGGTTTCCACTTCGATTTTCAAAGTATGCGGCAGACGCTTTCTTTGCGCTTTGATAGCGGCGGTAATGCCGCCTGCGGCTTCGATATGATTATCTTTAATGAGCACGCCGTCATAAAGACCGGTGCGATGATTGCAGCCGCCGCCGATACGCACAGCCATCTTATCCAGAACGCGCAGGCCAGGCATGGTCTTGCGTGTATCGATAATTTTTGCTTTTGTTCCGCGCACAGCTTCCACGTATTTCGCAGTCAGCGTGGCAATACCGGACATCCGCTGAAACAGATTCAGCGCAACACGTTCGGCCTGTAAAATATTGGACAAACTGCCGGAGACTTCGGCAATGATATCGCCTTTCTTTGCCCGGCATCCATCATCCATTAATTTCTTAACTTTGATACCTTTATCCAGAAGTTGAAAAGTTTCGGCAAAGACATCAATTCCGGCAATGACAAAATCATCTTTGGCAACAGCCTGCGCCTCGCCCTTCTTTTTACGGCTGACGATGGCCTGTGTGGTGATGTCGCCGGTGCCGATATCTTCGGCCAGCGCGGCTTCAATGATGTTCCTGATTTGTTTTTCCATCACACGGCAATCTCTTTTAGTTTTTTCAGAGCGGCCTCCAGGGCGGTGAATTTTTCCTGGCAGTCTTTTAATTTATCTTCTTCTTTTTTAATGGCTGCATCTGCAGCCTTTTCGCGAAAGTCGCGATTGGCAAGCTTTCTGGAACTCTGTTCTAAATCTTTAGAAACTTTCGCCAATTCCTTATCCAGACGCGTTTTTTCGCCGGCAATATCTACAACACCGGTAACAGGGACAAATATCCGCGTTAAACCGACAATCCCCGTGGCTACTCCTTTGGGCTCCACTAAATCCACTGCCACAGTCAGCTCCTCCAAATTAGCCATGTTGACTATATAGTTTTTGCCGCTTTCAATTGTATTTTTTAATTGCATATCGGGCGCTGAAATCAAAACTTGCAATTTGGTCGAAGGCGGTATTCGCATTTCTCCACGGATATTGCGAATACTGGTAATAACCTCCATCAGAAGTTCCATTTCCTTTTTGGCTGCTGCATCTTTCCAACTCTCCACAGGTTGAGGAAAGGAACTGACCATAATCGAATTTTTATCGCTTCCGTTTTGCGCCTGCCAAAGCTCTTCGGTAACAAAAGGCATAAAGGGATGCAACAGTTGCAGCATTGTTTTGAAAACTTCGCGCAAAGTTCGTTGGGTAGCTTGTCTTTGTTCCGGGGTTACTTTGCCATAAAACACAGGCTTGCTTAATTCCAGATACCAATCGCAGAACTCATGCCATATAAAGCGGTAAATAGCGGCGGATGCATCGTTGAAACGATACTCATCCAGACTGCGGGTGATTTCTCCAATTGCTTCATTTAATTTCGCCTTGATCCACTTATCCGGCAGTGAATCAGAAGCAGTCACTGGAGCTGCTTCATCGAAGTCAGCCAGATTGTTAAGCGTCAGCTTGGACGCGTTCCATATTTTATTGACAAAGAATTTGTAGCCTTCGATGCGTTCCGGTGACAAGCGCACGTCACGTCCCTGCGCGGTGTAGGCGGCCAGCGTAAAACGAAATGCGTCTGTTCCATATTGATCGATCATCATCAGCGGGTCAATGCTGTTGCCTTTGGACTTGCTCATCTTCTCGCCTTTTTCGTCGCGCACCAGAGCATGGAGATAAACATCCTTAAAGGGAACTTCTTTCATCACGTAAATTCCCATCATCATCATCCGGGCCACCCAGAAGAAAAGTATATCGAAACCGGTAATTAAGACTGATGTCGGATAAAATGTTTTAAGAGCTTTTGTTTTATTGGGCCAACCCAAAGTGGAAAAAGGCCAGAGCGCGGAACTAAACCAGGTATCCAGAACATCTTCATCCTGCTTCAGAGACGCGCCGCCGCAATCGGGACACTTATCGGGATCCACCGTGGCGACAATCACTTTGCCGCAGCCATCGCAATACCAGACGGGAATGCGGTGTCCCCACCACAACTGCCGGGAAATGCACCAGTCGCGGATGTTGTTCATCCAGTCAAAATAAGTTGCTTCCCATGTATTAGGAATAATTTTTGTTTTCCCCTTCACCACTGCCGCGATTGCCTGCTTGGCCAAAGGTTTGATTTTAACAAACCATTGTTTAGACACCATCGGCTCAATGTCTGTTTTACAGCGGTAGCACTGGCCGACATTGTGCGCGTAAGGCTCGGTGCCGACCATATAACCGCCCTTTTCCAGATCGGTAATAACATTTTTCCGGGCTTCATAACGATCCTGTCCTTTGTATTTGCCACCGTGTTCATTAATGATACCTTTACCGTCCATGATGGAAATGATTTCCAGTTGATGGCGCTGGGCCATGGCAAAGTCGTTGGGATCTGAACCCGGGGTGATCTTCACCGCGCCGGAACCGAAATCTATCGTCACATAGTCATCGGCAATGATCGGTATTTTTTTGTTCATCAAAGGCAGAATCACAAATTTGCCGACTTTATCTTTGTAACGCATATCCACGGGATTGACGGCCACAGCCGTATCGCCCAGCATCGTTTCCGGCCTGGTGGTTGCCACTACAATATCTCCACTGCCATCGGCGAAGGGGTAACGGATATTCCAAAGGAAGCTTTGGTCCTGTTTGAATTCGACTTCCAGATCTGAAATCGCGGTGTGACAGCGGGGACACCAGTTGACAATATAGTCGCCCTGGTAAATCATATCCTCATTGTACAGCCTGACAAAAACCTCCCGTACAGCTTTAGATAATCCTTCATCCATGGTGAAGCGTTCTCGCTGCCAGTCGCAGGAACAGCCCAGACGTTTCAGCTGATTAATGATCACGCCGCCATATTTTTCTTTCCATTCCCAGACGCGGGCGATGAATTTTTCACGCCCTAAATTATGGCGGGATAATCCTTCTTTCATCAATTGCTGTTCAACAACATTTTGTGTGGCAATGCCCGCGTGATCCATGCCCGGCATCCAGAGCGTGTTATAACCCTGCATCCTTTTGAAGCGGATAATAATATCCTGCAGTGTATTATTTAAAGCATGCCCCATATGCAGCATTCCGGTTACATTGGGTGGCGGGATGACAATGGAAAAAGCGGGAGCCTCACTGCTATCCTGAGCGTGAAAAAACTTATTTTTTAGCCAGTAATCGTATAATCTTTTCTCGGCATCGGCCGGTTCAAACGCTTTACTTAACTCTTTTGTTGCCATTTAATATTATTCTCCAATCTACAAATCACTTGAATCTCAAGATAAGCTTGAGTCTCATCGATATAGTTCCTCTTAGCTTCGCACGTGGGATCGTTCGACTTACCAAACTGACTGCGCTTTGCTTATCACAACCGTAATCAGTTTAATTTTAATTCTTTTTTAAGTTTACGGATAATCAAAAGCGCGTCCACACCGGTCACGGGTTTAAGCGGCAGAAACTCACCGGTCTTTGTATTTTTTGCTTCCATAATTCCACGTGAAGTCACGGCTATAATAGCATTAAAATAAGGCATGTCCGCAGGCACATCGGGAAATAATGATTTTGAATTAACATATCTGGCGGCCAAATCCTTTTCTTCGGTTAGTTTTATCAATATATCTTCCAGCATTATGGCATATTCGCCGCGGGACAAAACTTCGCCGGGATTGAAGTTACCTTTCGGATCATTTTCCAGTCCGCGAACACCGATTTCCAGTATCCCCTCAATATCCGTTTTCAAGGGATGATCTGCAATATCTTTCGCCAGCAATTTAACAAGTACGGGAGGAGGCGCATCTATTGGAACTTTTTCCATCTCTTTTACCTCCGTCGAAACTTTCTCCGTTTCTTTTAAAGGTGTGTCCAAAACCTTCGGCGCCGGTTTATTATAAAGGTCTTTTATTTTTAATTCTTCTATAAATATCGCCGCCGCATCCGCTCTGGTAATGCGTTCCACGAGAGCTATTTTCTTTCCCGTTTCTGTAGCAGGCATGGCTAGCTGAACCTTTTGGAGAAATTTCAACTGTGCATCGGCATCAGCCATATGATCGGTTTTTAACTGAATTACCTTAGCAAACATTTGACCGGACAGATTAAATTCCAATGCTTCTTTGTACGCCAAACCCATAAAATAGTAAGCAGGCGAGTATTTAGGATCCATCATGACAGCTTCATCAAATTGATTTTTCGCCGACTCCAGCCATTTCTGATCTGATTTACTCAAGGTGTAATAACGAATTTTGCCGACACTAACAAAAAGTTTTTCGTCAGTGTCCTTGGCGTTTTTTAAACCCAGAGCTAGATTATCCGAGGCGGCATTGAAATTACTTGTATAAATATTGACTAAGGCCATACCGGTATAAGCCTTTGAATATTTGGCATCAAGCTGTGTCGCCATTTCAAATTCTCTCTTGGCGTCGGCATACTTTTCCTGATCAAGCAGTTTTAAACCGGTGAAGGTATGATGTCCGGGAGTATCCAGCTGGCTCACCGCCACCCTTACCTTCGGCCCGCAGGAGATCAGAAAGAATACAACGGCACAAAATATAAATAGACTGATTAATGCTCTAATTATTTTTTGACGCGCCATAATAATTCTCTTTTTTCAAAATATTTGAATGTATCATTAAAAAAGATTTTATCTCTCCATTTTTCCCAAAAACCACCCGGTATAATTATATTCAGAACCTGCCTAAGTCAAGCAATATTGCATACTCTGTGTTATTAAGCAGATGTACAATCTTTCCAGAATTTCTTCACATTTTTCTTAATTTCTCCCGATAAATCAGGTTTGAACCAATTTATTTCCTTGTCGGCGGCAAACCAGGTCAATTGCCGCTTGGCATAATGCCAGATATCACGGTTGATTAAATCTAGAGCATTTTCCCAATCATACTCTTTTCGTAAGAATCCTATGATTTGCTTATAACCTAATGATTGCAATGGTTTGAGATTATAACTGTAGCCTCGATCTATAATACTTTTAACTTCATCCAAGAACCCTGCGGCAATCATTTTTTCCGTTCGCAAAATAATTTTTTGCTTTAACTCAGCACGGGCAAGCTGAAGGCCGATTTTGTAGGTTTTGTAAGGACAATCGGCAAAGGAATGTCTTTTTTGTTTGGCTGAAATTGATTCTCCGGTTTGTTCCAAAACTTCCAATGCGCGAATTACCCTAATAGAATCATTGGGGTTTATTTTGCCGGCGGCATCGGCATCCCTTTGTTTCAGCAAATTATAAAGATATTCTTTTCCGTGGCCATCTCGCAATTGGCGATAATGATTCCTGATATTTTCATCAACTGTCGGAGTCTCAATAATTCCCCGGACAAGCGCCCGGATATACAGCCCTGTTCCCCCGACAATAAATATGGGTTTCCCGTGCCTGGCCAAATCAGCAATTATGATCCGCGCCTGTTCAGCAAAAATGGCGGCATTAAATTCTTCGTCCGGATTAATAATATCGATCAAATGATGCTTGACTTTGTTTCTTTGTTCTTGTGACGGTTTTGCCGTGCCGATATCCAGATAACGGTAAACCTGCAGGGAATCAGCGCTGATAATTTCGCCGCCAAATTCTAATGCCAAGTTGATGGCTAATTCAGTTTTACCTGTAGCAGTAGGCGCATTAATTATTACCAGCGGTACTTTTTCCATCTTTATTTTTTCTACTTTCTTTTAAACATTCTTTCGATTTCGCTTAAGGAAAAATTGATAGTGATTGGACGTCCATGAGGACAGGTGAGATTAAAAGGTGTTTCTTCCAGATCACGGCAAAGAGCGGCTACTTCGTCCGAAGATAGAACAGTGTTGGCCTTGATTGCCGCACTGCAAGCCAAAGAAGCCAGTATTTTTTCCTTCTTTTCCTGTAAAGAAGGCATCTGATTTTGTTCGCCCAGTTGATCGGCAATATCAGAAATTATTTCTTTAGCTTGAACTTGCGATAAGATTACCGGAAGCGTTTTGACAACAATTGCGTCCCGGCCGAAGATTTCAATTTCCAAACCAATTTCCTGTAAAAAATTAATGTAGCCGGAAAATAATGTAATTTGCCCCGGAGTCAAGTTGACAATTTCCGGCATAAGAAGTGATTGACTGATAATTTGCGGTCCCATTGTTTTTTTTAACCGCTCCAAAATTATCCTTTCATGGGCCGCATGCTGATCAAGCAGAAGCAGGCCGTCATCGCCCGCGAAAATAAGATAGGTATTGGCAAATTGTCCCAAATATTTTAAGCTGGAGAAAGTTATTGTTTCTTTTGCCCCAATGTTGTCGCTATTGAAAGTGGCAACTTTTTCCGCAACTGAAGAACGCGTTGACAGATCATTGGTAATTGCCTGTTGTAAATTTTGCCGGGAAAACAAACCAAAAGGCTTAACCGGAATTCTGTCTCGCGAAGGCGCGAAGTCCGAAGCATAATCATTCATATCTTTCCGCCTTGATAATAAATCCACTTTAGGCGCCAAACGATAAATGAGACTACCCTTCGACGTTTCAGTGCCGGCAAGACTCTGCGCAATTGTTTTGGATACCAGATCGTAAACGCCATGCGAATCTTTAAAGCGAACCTCCATCTTGGCCGGATGAACATTGACATCAACATCTTCAGGTGGCAGATTAAGAAACAACACCGCGGCAGGATAGCGTCTGGGCTCAATAATCTGCCGGTATGCCGACAATACGGCATGGGTTACACTGTTATCGCGGACAAAGCGTTTATTGACAAACAAATATATACTTTTTGAATTTGATTTTGTGAATTCCGGACGAGAGATGAATCCCGTCAAACTGAAATTTTCTTTCTGCGCGGCAATTAAGACGCGATGATTGGAAAAATCGTCACCCATGACCATAGCAATGCGTTCGGAGACATCCCTGGCTTGGGGCGCGGTAAATGCATCGCGTCCATTAACATTAACTTGAAAGCTGATCTCCGGATGGGCCAGGGCCAGGCGGGTGATCGCGTCCAGACATAAACCCTGTTCTGTGGATTCTGTTTTTAGAAATTTCCTGCGCGCGGGAACGTTGGCAAATATTTTGGTCACCGATATTTGCGTACCGGCGGGACAGCCCGCGGGCGCCACTTCCTGTATTTTACCTGCTTCCAGTGTGGCTCTCGTTCCTGCTAAATCATCTTTGCGCCGTGTTAATAACTCTACCCGCGCAATAGAAGCGATGCTGGGCATGGCTTCTCCGCGGAAACCAAACGAAGCTACACTGTAAATATCTTCAAAGTTATAAATTTTACTGGTGGCATGTCTTTCAAATACCAGCGCCACATCTTCGCGTTCTATTCCCGAACCGTTATCAATTACTTTGATCGATTGGCAGCCACCCTTTTCCAATTCCACCCTGATATCGCCGGCTCCGGCATCAATAGAATTCTCCACCAATTCTTTAACAATAGACGCCGGTCTTTCCACCACCTCACCGGCAGCTATTTTATTGGCAATTTCCGAAGATAAAATTACGATACGTTTTGACAACCTTCATTTCTCCTAAAATTGTTTGTTGAATTCACCTATGTAAGAATTGACTATTCTGTATGAAAAGGAAATATCCTAAATCTTGCTAAAAATTTTATCATATGTTTAGGGCACCGGTTTTTTCAGTCCTCTCATCTTGCTTAGGAGACTGCTATATTGATAAAGGGCTTTGAGGAGCTCAATAGTAAACTCTATAGCGACATTGAGTTCTGGACTACTGATTTGCGCAAAAGTATTGGCCTCGATATGAGCGGCATCATTACCAAGCAAACGGAGTTCGTCCATTGCGTCAAACAATTCCTGTGGTAGAAGTACTTTTGTTTTGAGATCTTTAATACGTGTTTTGAGATCATTTCCGACAGCACCTCGTTCTTCGCAAATTTCCTCCAAGGTTCGTCGAATCATTATAGCCGAAGCAACAAAACAGTTTTGTGAATGACAGGTAATGGCCTCTTCAAAAGTCTTTATAATCGATGCAGGAATGTTCTCCTTGTTGAAAGCAATATTGCGAGGAGGATATTGAAACAACAGTTCCCCGCTTCTACCTAGAATAATGAAAAGGTGACCCCTGCAAATTTTGTCTGGACAACGTCGTTGTCCACAAATGTATTGACCATCTATAAACAAATCTTGTCCAATTACATCAAAAGTACCTTCGTGACCGCAATGTGGGCAATTGGTTTGTATAACACTACCGTTCATAGATGAGATAGGGTCAGCAGCTTTTATCTTCATACTTTTACCTTTCCATTTCCTTATTTCGACATGACAGAAACTACTCCTTGTTTTGACTATTGACTTTTGCAATTTTGCATAATTTTTATTATTTATCAATTATCCCTTTCAGGGAAAAGTGCTTGCTAATTTTTCCTGAAATTCAAGATGAAATAATATTAATCCAAAACAATTATTACTTTGCACTGTTTCAAAAAGGTAGCACTTTCAGCCGATAATCTAATTTTTTGGGCATCGGCATTGTTGATGATAATATCAGATTTACCGGGGCCGCTTGTTCTCACAGCCTTTACCGTTATTGGATTGCCTATTACGCGCTGATTTGCCTGTGCCATGGTAAGGTCACGCGCATAGCCGCTCATTCCATTCTTTATCGCGTATTCGAGATCAACATTTACTGAATCGTAAACTTCCTTGCTATCTTCATCAAAGATTCTGGGGAACATTGCCGGACGTGCTTGAATACCGCGAGCATCAACAACCATGCCGGTGTAAACAACAGGTGCAGATGGAGACTCGGAAGCTTTTACAGCCGGAGCTGGTACTGATTCAGTCGGGGCTGGCGCTGCGGGTGGCTTTGCCATGGCCAATGGCATAATTATCTGAGCCAAGTTACCGTAAAGAGGCAACCTCAATCTGACTTCGGCTATACCATCAGGCATGTATTGATAATCAACGATTAAAGCTCCTTTCACCAGACCATTGACTTGCGTATCAATAACATCGCTCTCCACGGTAAAATCTTTCACCGAGGTTGACGAATCAACTTGCATACCTTTGGTGATTTCCAGCAAATTATGCAAGGCATCTTTTTGAGCCGCACGCAAAGCTATCGGACGAGCATTTATTTTGCCTGCCAATTTTTCGGGTGGAGCGCCAATACCCACAGCCTCAATATAACCCGCCGACCAATTAACGTTGCCTTGACCAACCTTATCCACCCAGTCGGACGCGCTGATCTTATCCTGACAAATACCGGTAACTGCAAAAAGGAGCAATAAACTTATAATAACTACAACTGATGTGAATCTTGATTTCATATCATTTTCCTTTGGCAATTTTTAAAGACTGATAGACTTGAAACAAGTTAAATTTTATTTCTATTAATAACGGGTATGCGACCCTCCGCTTTGCGGGATAATTCGACCTGCAAGCTTCAGTACACTTTGTTTCTGAAGCTTGGGTCTCATTACAACTTACCAATTTCGTTAAGCTTCGCTTCCGAAATTGTTGTTTCAATAATTTTTTGCAGTTAAAAATAACAAAATATCTGCCATGTTGCAATAAGAATTAATATCTGCTTTTTACTAATGAAGTGCTTATTAACTTCAGTAGAGTAGAGAGCTGG
>PLGI01000164.1 GCA_003139775.1 Syntrophaceae bacterium
TGGAATAGAACTTTCGTGTAGAAAACACCGCTAGTTGGTTTTGAAAAAGAGCAATAATAAAACATAGTGAGATCTTTTGAAGGGTGAGGGAAGAATTAACGGAAAATACAATCCCCTTGTAATCCAAAGTATAAAAAATATAGCCTCCTTGAAGATCTGAAAAAATTAATATTCAGATTGATTGGAAAATTTCTTTCTTCCTCAAGAGGTGATCGAAAACTCAAGATGATTGATGTAGATTTCATTTTAAAATCAATATAGCTGATCAAAATATATGTATGTATCTATTGCTTATTATAGGATATGAAAACTGAACCCATTTTTCACATTTGGTTTATGTTAAAGGAGCAAGGAAAAGATTGGGCACGATCACTTTGTTTGACAAATCATTCCTCCCGCGGATCTCGGTTGGTATCTGGTGACCTGGACCGTTTATACCGCAATTATGTGGATCGGGTCGATGAGGGTCAATGGGATGCTGGCTGTTACCTTCACCCTGCTGCTCATCGGCTTTATCCTGCTGGATCTCGCGCATTTCGGATTTCAGGCCCTGACCGTCGTTGCCGGCTATGAACTCATGCTCTGTGCACTTGCCGCATGGTACGTGATGGCGCACCTGATCTATCAGGATGTATTCGGGAGAGATGTGCTGCCTGTAGGAAAACCCTGGATTAAGTGACACCTCAGGAGCGGTTTCAGCCGTGAAAAGGAATTCGCGGCTGAAACCGCTTTAGCAGGTATTGGGAATCATTAGGATGAGGCAGACAGAGGCATATTTTCTCATTCTCATTTATGCTGATCGAAACCGAATTTTTTCATCTTCCGGAAAAACGTCCGTCGCGCCATACCGAGGCTGGCGGCGGCCTTCTCCCTGTGCCATTGATGCTGTTTCAGACTGTCTTCAATAAGCGTCTTTTCATAATGTTCAACGGCGGATCTATGGCCTTCCGTCTCCACACCGGTTAAACTCTTTGTCACCGGCGCTTCAGCATTTGTTCTTCCGTCCCCTGAGATTTCCAGCGTAAAAGAACGCAGGGTGAAATAGCGACGCAGAACATTCTGCAATTCGCGGACATTGCCGGGCCAGTCGTGGGTCAGGATCGCTTCCATGATCTTGCCGGTCAGGGGCGGGAATTTACCGCTTTTGCCGAATTCACTCATGAAATGTTCGACCAGAAGGGGAAGATCCTCTTTGCGATTGCGCAGCGGAGGAATTTGGGCGGGTAGAATGTGAATCCGGTAGAAAAAATCCTCCCGCATGTGTCCCTGTTTGACGCGCTCCTGCAGATTCCTGTTGGTGGCCGCGATAAAACGGATGTTAACATTGCGAATTTCATGCCCCCCGACGGGAATATATCCGCGCCCGTCGAGAACGCGCAGCAACTTGACCTGCATATTCAGGCTCAGTTCGCCCAACTCGTCCAGAAAAAGCGTTCCGCCGTCTGCAAGGTCGAGATACCCTTTCTTGTCCCGGTTCGCGCCCGTAAAGGCGCCTCTTTTATAACCGAAAAATTCACTCTCCATCAGATTTTCCGGAATAGCACCACAGTTGACGGGAATAAAGTTTTTATCTTTACGGTCCGAAAGGTCATGGATCGCCCTGGCCACAAGCTCCTTCCCCGTGCCGGACTCGCCGCTGATCATAACGTTGGCTTCTGTGGCGGCCGCTTTCAGAATGAATTCGTAAATATCCTGCATAGCGGGACTCTTACCGATAATATCTCTGAAACGGTAACGGTCTTTAATGTTTGCCCGCAGACGGATGTTTTCCTTGCGCAGCAATTCCTCACTTTCCCGCAAGGCTTCCGTGGCCTGCTTTCGACTCGTGACATCCGAAAAAATTCCTTCGATGTTCATGAGTTTTCCTTCCCGATTCTCCAGCAACCTTGCATGAAGGGACGCCCAGATGGCGCTTCCGTCTTTACGGAGGAACTGAACATCGAAGCCGGACACGGTTTTTTCCTTTCGGATCATGTTCATAAAATGCTCCCGGGCCTCCCGGGACACATAGAGTTGACTGCCGATGTCCGTGACGTGGGAGATCAGATCTTCCGGAGAATCGTAACCCAGGATTTTCGCCATGGCAGGATTGGCGCTGATGATTTGCCCTTCGATGGTCGTCTGGTAAATGCCTTCGATGGCATTCTCGAAGATGCGCCGATATTTCTCTTCCGCTCTTTTCAGCCACCCGTAGAGACGGGCATTGTCGATGGAAACGGCCATCTGGGAGGTTAGCATCCTGATGATTTCCAGGCGGACGGATGAGAAGACGCTCGGGATCAACCTGCTTTCCAGATACAAAATACTGACGAGTCGCTGCTTATGAATGATGGGACAGCAGAAGATAGCCCGGGGCTTCCAGTCTATAACATAGGGATCATTATTGAACAGGCCGTCCTTTGCGGCATCGTCCATGATGAGAAATTCCCGGGTGCGGGCAACATAGTGAACGATTGCGGGCGACACATCCTTCGCCTTTTCAATCAGCATGTTTGTCAGAAGACAGACTTCACCCGGTCCCGCCACGTACTGAGCGACAATCGTCAGGTCCCCTTCCGCGCATAGAATCAGAGAGCCCCTTTCCGCCCCGGAGTTTTCAACGACGAAATGCATAAGAGCGGCCAGGAGCTTATCCAGATCGATTTCTCCATAAATCGCCTGCGAGGTCTTCATCACCGTGGCCATATCCAGATCCGATGCGAATAAACCATGGAACGGCGCAGGCAACGTGTCTTTGCGCCGCTGCCATGGTTCTATTTCAAGTGTCCGGTTGCCCGGCAACTCTTCCAGTTTCTTTTCCACGAGCATCGCTTTGGCATAGCAGCCCCAAAGCGTGTAACAGGCATGCGCCCGGCGCAGGAAGGGTTCCGCAAAGGCCGGCCGCTCTTTGCGCTGCCAGTAACCGGCGGCAAGCTCATTGGCCAGGGCCTCGTCATGGATGAACTGCTGGGCCTGCGCCATCTCGATCGCCCGTTGATAATGCTCGATCGCTTTTTCATCATCCCCCAGAATCGAAAAGCGCTCAGCCTCCACAAGATGAAACTTGGGGCCATAATTTTCCGGCGCCTGCCTAGCCCAGATCGACATTTTTTTCTGGCTGGCCGCTACCCTCTTGAGAATTTGTTCCTGCTGGGTGGCCGTTGCCTTCCGGTAAAAGGCCAGACGGGCCAATGAACCATAAAAAAACGTCAGGGGAACCGCAAGGGGGCCTCCATATTGGCTGGCGTCTTCTCTTTCCGCCAGATTGGCATAATAGATTGCTTTTTCATGATTTTCGAAAAGGTAATTGAGCAGCAACTTGCAGAAATACAGATAAAAAATACCCAGATTGTTGTTGGCCTGCTGATAAAGCAGTAGCAAGGTTTCTTCACCATCGGAAAAGAGGCAGGGGTTTTGGGATCTTCCCAGCAGGTTCAATACCGTTTGATGGAAGGTCTTGAGGTAACGGAGCGATGTTTCCTGTCTGAGTTTCTTGAGGGTCTGGTTGTGTTCTTCCATCTCCTTCTCAACTGTTTCCAGGACTTTCCCGGAGAGGAAGGCATGCTTGCAATAGCAATAGATGTTGTAGGAGGCAAATTCGAAATCTCCGACATCGAGGGAGCTTTGATAACCTGTCAGGGCCAGATCCAGCGTTTCGCGCAGAGGTGTTTTCCAGTGATTGATGTACCCGCTTACGGCGTGAATGGCTTGACCTTTGTGTTCCAGGGTGTTTCGCTTCTCCGCCAGAGCAAGAGCAACCGCCCCGAACCGATAACCAGCTTCGATGTCATCACCCAATCGGCAAAGCAGTGTCCCGAAGGCCGCGTACAGGAATACCGACCCCGGCGCATTCCCATAGCGGATAGCTCCCTGGACCTGCTTGCAGAGCAGATGAGCAAAAAGGTCGGGACTGCCGATATAAATGACGCTGATCATGGTCACCAGGATCTTCATTACGGCAAGCTGGAAGGGGTCCGTCATCTCGGGGAGATCGACCAGCGTTTCGATTTCTTTCCCTGCCAGCGTTGACATGGTTTCCATCAGCACTCGCTTGCTTTCGCTTTTCTTGGCATGGTCGGGCATGTCAACACCAAGCAGGTTGAGGATTTCCCGCGCCGTGACCAGAGCTTCCCGCAGGCGGTCCTGAGCCATAAACCCCTTGATGCGGCTTTCATAGGCGCCAACCGTATCGAGGGGGACAAGGGCATATTTTTTTACCGCTTCGAAAAGCGGATCCATCTCATCCATGCAACCGGTGAGTCTCAGCGTTTCAAGACATTCCAGGTGTAGACGGAGCGTCAACTCATAGCATGTGTTCCAGCCATCCTCAGGCAACAGGGCCATACCGGTTTTGATATAATTAAGTGCCGGTTCAAACGCGACGGAGGACTTGGCCTTTTTCCCGGCCAACCAATTCAGGTTGGCCAGATTTAGCCGCTCCTGCGGATCAGTGATAAGTTCGGTGGCAAAATTCAGATGCATCAGGATATCGAAAAGTTCCTCGCCTTTTTTAACCTCATCGAAGTTCTCCAGAAGGGCCCGTCCGATCCGAATGTGAATCAACTTCCGCTGGTCCGGGGGAATAAGGGTATAGGCGGCCTGCTGCACACGGTCGTGTTGGAAGCGATAAGCCTCCGGCTCTTCCTTGTCATTGGCCCTGCTTTCACGGATGCGCACCCCCTTGATCGGAATCAACAGATCCTGCTCGATGGCGGGAATGAGATCGCGGCGGATGGCCTCGGCGGATAATCCGGTGATCAGGCACAGCATCTGCAAGTCGAAACGACTCCCGATACAGGCCGCCATCTGAAGGACTGACCTTGTCCCGGCAGACAAGTGGTGGAACCGTTGAATCAGAAGATCAATGACGTTATCCGTAATGGCGAGCGTCCGGATCATGGGCAAATCCCAGTTCCAAGATTTGGATTCGGCATCGAATGTCAAAAGACGTTCCTGATGAAGTGTTGTCAGGAAGTGGGAAACGAAAAAGGGATTGCCTCCTGTTTTAAACGTGATCAACTCCGCCAGATCCTTAACGTCTTCATTTTTTTTGTGTAGCATGTCGGCAATCATATTCGTTACGGAATCCGGAGATAGCGGGGAAACGTCAATATACCGGAGGAAACTTCCGTTTTTTACAACGGTATCCAAAGTGGTCATGAGCGGATGCGATCCATCCACCTCATTTTTCCTGTATGCTCCAATCAACAGAAGATGATGGAGTTCGCCCATCCCCATAATCAGTTCGATCAACTTGAGAGTGGCCCGGTCTACCCATTGCAAGTCATCCAGAAAAATAACAAGCGGATGCTCCCTCTGGCAGAACACGCGCATAAACTCCAGAAAAACGCGGTTGAAGCGGTTTTGAGCTTCGTCTGCCCCGAGTTCAATGAGCGGCAGCTGCGGTCCCGTTACCAGCTCCATATCGGGAATGACATCGATGATCGCGCGGATGTTTGGCCCCAGCGCAGACAGGAGCCTTTCTTTCCACAGGCGCAACCGCGGTTCGCTTTCGCTCAGGATTTGATCGACGAGGTCCTGAAATGCCTGCACAAAGCCGCTGTAGGGGATATCACCATGCAATCTGTCGAACTTTCCGCGAATGTAATAGCCCGTGCGGGCAATGAGCGGCTTGTGGATTTCCTGGACAAGAGATGTCTTTCCAATTCCCGAATAACCGGACACCATAATCATGCGGGCTGCATCATCGCCGATGCTCTCGAAGTATTTCAGAAGCAGTTCTTTCTCCTGCTCGCGGCCATAAAGTTTCTGAGAGATATTGAGCCGGTCAGAGACATCCTGACTTCCCAGCGGGAAATAGGTGATCTCTCCCTTCATGTCCAGTTGCCGCAAACATTCGTCGAAATCGTTTTTCAGCCCCCAGCCGCTTTGATAGCGGTCTTCCGGGGACTTGGCCAGCAGCTTCATCACGATGGCCGATACCATTTCCGGAATGAGTGTGTTGACCTCGTACGGGGGAACAGGCAGCCGGGCAAGATGACTGTGGACGATTTCGAGGGGATCAGACCCCGCGAAGGGAAGCGATCCGGTCAAGAGTTCATAGAGGGTTGCGCCGAGAGAATAGAAATCCGCGCGAAAATCGACGGATCGGTTCAGCCGTCCCGTTTGTTCGGGTGACATATAGGGAAGCGTCCCTATTGACATTCCCGGCTGGTGGATCTTGTGTTTGAGATGATTCGGAAAGGAAGCGCTGTCAAAATCGCTAAGCCATACATCACCGGACTCAGGCTCATAAAATATCGCCTCCGGTTTGATATCCTGATGAACCACGTTGCCCCCATGCAGACCGCCCAGAATTCCCGCCATCTTCGCACCAATTGTCAGGGCATCCTGGAGAGGGAGGCCTTTCATGCCGTCTCTTTCGGCAACGCACAAACCCGGCAGAGCCTCCAGAATGAGTGCGTAACTGCCCCGATATTTCTCGACACCGTAACACAGGGGGATACCGGAAATGTGAAGACAACTCAGCACGTCCCGTTCATGGGTGAATCTCCGGAGATCCTTTTCTCCAAAGGTTGTATCAGCGGCCACCTTGATCGTCACAGGCCGTCCGTCTTTCTTTCTTTGCCCCAGATAATAGGCGTTTTTTGAGCCCTGGTAGATCAGCTTTTGGATCTTGTATCCCGACAAATAAATCATCGAACCCCCTCCTCAGATCTCCTTCTGTCCTTCCAGAGACATTTTCTCTGCCCATGCCAAACGTCATTAATATGCTGAAGATGAGCTGCTGTCGACTGGTTCAGACGAAGACCCGAAACTCAATTCGCCCGGTGCAGTTATGTGCCTGGTCTGATAGGAATAAGTTTGTAACGATAGAACTATAAAAAAGACGGCCGAGCAAGTCAATAAAAAAAACGGCCGGTGACAGAAAAAGATGTTACGGTAAACGTCTGCCGGAGCGCTTTGGTCGGCCAAGTTTAAAACTCCATTAATTCTCCATCAGCCGGAATCATCACTTTGTCGGATAGCCCTTCTTTTAAAACAGCATTTTTCAGTATGTCACGGCTTGTCAAGCAATGATTGAAGGCATCCAGATGCACTGCAATGACCTTACCAGGTGCGGTTCTTATGAAATCCAGCAGCTCATTGAGAGGCATAAGAATAGGTCTGCCAAAATCGAGGATTGCGGTTCCTGCATTCAATATTGAAATATCTGGTCGAAGATCGTTAAGCACGTGCTTGACAGTTTGAGTCATAACTGTATCGCCACTGATATAAATAGATTTGTCCCCCGGCAGTTCAATAAAATATCCTACTCCAGGTCTCATGAGCATACCGGCTAAACCATGCCCGTGTTGTGTGGGAAAGGGGGTAATACTCCCTGTCAGAAATGCATTTTTTTGATTAATTATAAGGGGCATTGTATTGATGCGGCGCCGTCTCAGAAACGGCTCATCAAGGGAGTTACAGTATACGGGAACCTGTTTCTGCGCCAGAAGGCGGACTCCTGATCTGTCAAGATGATCAAAATGTCCATAACGACAATGGGTAATGAGACCGGATGTTATTTGACTTAATGCTGATTCCACGTTCGGGGGTAAATCAACAATAGGGTTAAGCCGAGGCCTCTTGCGAAAAAGGGTATATGGCGGCAGGCTTCCTTTAGGGTTCAGGCAGGGATCTACTAAAATTCTGTGCTCATTGTAATGAATGATCATGCATGCATTCCGGATATGATGTATCTTCATCATTCAACCTCCTTGAGTTTGGCCCAATGCAAAATAAGCGACCGTAAGTGTTATATCCTCTCCTTTTTCGTCCTGGTCCGAACGGTGCCGCAGTTGAACTTCTGACCGCCGGAGGATGAATAGCAACTATAAGATGCGGCGCCGTTCGGTCGAGGTATCTATATTCACGGGGGAATTAACGAATTAAGTACGGACACCCCTCTTCTGATTCGTAATGAATGAAATCATTTGTCATTATTATCGGTTGTAGCCCATGGCAATACCCTCCAGTTCTTTTACGGTCAATCTTTCATTTTGTACTGACCCTTCATCGCATACACGTGGTTTTCCCACACCCGGTTGAAACGCGCCTCGTCGGTGACGGGGTGCTTGATGATCGCCAAAGCCAGTTCACGCTGTTTGACCGTATTGCTGGGTTTGGAATAGATGTTGAGGGCGTACTTCGAGAAGTCCCGCACCATAAAATCGAATATTTCATCGACGAGATCATCTTCCACATCAAAGAACTTGCGGCTTTCCAGAATAAGATGGCCATAAGCCACCAGCGTCAGGATTTCTCCCAGGGCGAGGAGGTAATCGATATCCTTGGACTGTTCTTTGCTGGGGCCTGCTTTTGTCAACAGATTCTTGAACAGCTTGATCTGCTCCTTGAAAATCTCGACGTTCGGCAGGGTACAGGCATCGTACGCAATGTTGTAATCGTGAAACTGGATCTTTCCCAAGCCCTTTGTCGGCCCCTGATGGAACATATAATCATCGTTGGTCGGATCGTCCCGGCGCGGCACCTCGGGATAGGTTTTCGGGTTGAAGAAATAGTTGGCCATGAATTTTACAATCAGGGCCATGTTCACATGAACGGTCCCTTCGAGCTTGGGAAGCATGGGGATGTCATTTTTGGCGCACTCAAAGAAGGGTTCGCTTTCAAATCCTTTCGCGGCAATGACGTCATGGAGAATGTTCATGACATCTTCTCCCTCGCGGGTTGCCTTCATCTTCATCATCGGGTTATACAGCAGGTAACGGCGATCGTTTTCATTGGCCGAACGCATGTAGTCGCCTGCCCGTTCGCAAAAGAGTTTCATGGAAACCAGCCGGCAATAAGCGTCGGTCATCAGTTTTCGCACATGGGGAAAGTCCGTGACGAATTTACCGTAGACATTGCGGTTGGCGGCATGATCGATTGCCTCATAAAAAGCATGGGTGCACAATCCGATAGCGCACCAGCCGAGGTTGACCTTGCAGAGATTGATTGTGTTGAGCATATCGTCCCAGGCTTCGGGTCCCTTTTGAATAATGTCGTTTTCCGTGATGGGATAATCGTGCAGTGCATATTCGGCCACATAACTTTGCTGTTCAACAACGCTTCGAACACATTCGTAGTTGGGATGTTGCGAATCGACGACAAAAAACACATAGTCGTTCGTGTCCGACATTTTGGCGAACGTGGCAACCAGGGCTGCTTCATTGCCGTTACCAATGTAATATTTATCTCCATCCGCTTTATAGGTTCCATCTTTTTGGGGAATAAGCTTCATGTCGCTAGAATAAATGTCGGCGCCATGTTCTTTTTCCGAAAGCCCGAAAGCGAAAACGCCACCCTCCTGCAGGAGTTTCGCCGTTTTTTTCTTCACCTCCTCATTGGTTCCCATCCAGATGGGACCCAGGCCGAGCTTTGTCACCTGCCAGGTATACCAGTAGGGAAAACCGTAAAATCCGGTAATCTCCGAAAACTCATTGTTGCGGTAAGTGTCCCAGCGGGAATCGGGCGCACCGTAACCCTTGGGGGTCAACAGGGTGGCAAAGATTTGATTGTCCTTTAGAAATCTGACAAAATCGTGGTTCCACTCTCTCTTGTGCCAGTCTGCCTTGATCTTCTTGAGTCCCTTTCTTTCAAAGAACTCGATCGTTTTAATCATGATCTGACGAGATTTCTCGTCAGGGTACTTCCTGGAATGTTTGTTAGGGTTGAAAAGAATCATTGTTTGCTCCTTCTGCAAGATATTTATTAATGTCATAAGTCATTTATGCTTGTTGTTTTCTCTCCAGATACCCTGGTTCTGGGCAGCCTTGATCAGGTCCTCGCGCATATCGGGGTGGGCAATGCTGATAAGCAATTCCGCCCGTTCCCAGGTGGATTTACCCTTCAGGTCCACCATGCCGTATTCCGTAACGACATATTGCACGATCGTTCGGGGAATCGTCACAATGGCACCGGGTGTCAGAATCGGTACAATGCGCGACTTGACCTCGCCTTTTTTGTTTTTCTTCGTCGCCGTAAGACAGACGAATCCCTTTCCCCCCTGGGAATGGTAGGCGCCGTAAATATAATCGAATTGTCCACCCGTGCCGGAAATCTGTCTGATGCCAGACGATTCCGAGCAAACCTGACCGTATAAATCGATCTCCACAGCATTATTAATGGCGACCATGTTATCGTTCATGGCAATGCGCTCCGGCTTGTTCACATAATCTGCGGAATAGGTGGCGCAACAGGGATTGTGATCAAGGAAATCATAGAGTTTCTGAGTACCCAGGGCAAACGTGTAAACCATCTTTCCCGTATCGACTTTTTTCTTTGCATTGGTCACGCATCCCGCCTGATACATATCCACAAAGGCATCACAGAGCATCTCTGTATGCACGCCCAGATCTTTCAAGTCGGACTGGGCAATCATCATCCCGACGGTATTCGGCATGGCGCCGATGCCGAGCTGTATGACCGATCCGTCGTGAATTTCATTCATAATCAGTTTGGCGATATTCGTTTCTTCCTCACTGATCGGGAGCGTCGGAACGCTGATCAGCGGTTTGTTGTCCGACTCGACGATATAATCGACCTCGGAGACGTGCATGGATTCATTGAATCCACCATAGCAGTAGGGCACGCTCGAGTTTACCTCAACGACAACTTTTTTGGCGCGGTTAGCAATGGCCTTGGATATGGAGCAGGACGGTCCAAAATTGAAATAACCATTTGAGTTCATCGGGGTCACTTTGACCATGTACACATCGGTATCAATGTCATCATAGTAATCCGCCATCTCATGGTAGAGCAGGGGGATATAACTGCAAAGTCCCTTATCGTGAAGCAGGCGGTCGCCGCCGCTAAAATGCCAGTTGTTATAACAAAACGATTCCCGGGTGGAATCCGCCTGGGCAACGGCCGCAAGTCCCGGATACGTCGCGGCGCGCACTTTGACGTCATGCAGATCACTAACCCTCTGGGCCAGTATAGGATCCAGAAATGTCGGCGCACAGGCAAAATGACCGTAATCCACCCAGTCACTGGATTTGACAACGCCTACGGCCTCCTCTGCGGAAACCAGCTTTTTGTCGTACTCTTTTTTAAAACTCATGATACATTCCCTCCATATCTTCTAAGTTTTTAGGATATTCAGTTTGTCGTGTTTCCACTCGGAAGGTAGTCACAGCCGGATGTTGCAGGCTCCAAATCCTGCCCATTCGTTCAATGGTTTATCCGAGACAAGGATAAATTCATTCTTCTTAGGATCATCAACGCATAATATGGAAACTTCACCGACCAGTGCATAAAGGGCCGGACGCATTAATATCGTCAAGCCGTCTATTTCCATGATCAGGTCGGATGCTTCAGCCTTATCCGCAATCATGCCGAGCGATGCATCACAACACCCCGTTGATCGAATTTCAATACGAACAGAACACGGCAGTCCTTTCTCCGACAGTGTTGCTTTGATGGCGGCACCAGCACGATTGGCAAGTTTAATCATTGATCATCACCACCTCTTCTTTTTAAAAGTCAATTTTCGTAATGTCATGGAGGACAGAGCATGACAGGCCCTGTCCTCCATCGTGCTTCAATTAAAAAACCTGTTTAAATAAGCTCTTTATAGAGTGCCAGAATTTCCTCCGGGCCTCCTACCGGACGTGCATTGTAAAGAGAAACCGGGTCGCAAAGGGCATGTATGCTGCAAGCCAGGAGAGCTTCATCGGTTTCGGGAACACCGACATCACGCAGTCTCATGGGATGGCCGCATTTCTTCATGAGCTTTTCGATTTCATCGGCGGCCGCAAGCGCTGCTTTGCGCTTGTCCATACCGAAGGTATTGACCCCCAGTTGCAGGGCGATTAAAGCCAGCTTATCCGTGGCATGGTCGACATTGAAGTGCATGACCTTGGGGAGCACCATGCCGCAGGCATAACCGTGGGGCACACCGTGGAGCATGCCGAGCGTATGGGCCATGGCATGAGCCAAGGCAACGAAGGAAATGGTAAAAGCCTGCCCAGCCATAGTGGCGGCCGCCGCTAGATTCAAGCGCGCGGCTTCGTTTTTACCATCCTTGACGGCGATGGGGAGGTTTTCCTTAATCAAACGGATGGCGTGTAGTGCTGCCCCATCGGAAATGGGGTTCGTTGTTATGGTGGTCAACGCCTCAACGGCATGGCACATTGCGTCCATGGCCGTGCCAGCCGTCATTTTGGGAGGCAGGGTCATGGTCATACGTGGATCGAGAATGGCGACATTCGGCGCGAGCCTCTGTTCGATGATGTATGACTTGCGTCCGGCAGCCTTGTTTTTAATGACCGCTGCCCATGTCACTTCACTGCCTGTTCCCGCTGTCGTCGGAATGACGATATGGGGCACTGGGTTTTCAGTAAGTCTTCCCCATGAGATATTATCATTACAGCAACCACCGTTCTTCAGGGTTGTACAAACCGCTTTAGCCGTATCGATAACGCTTCCGCCGCCGCAACTCACAATTAAGTCAACTTTCAATTGACGGGCCATTTCCGTCGCGGCATCCACTGTTTCCAGATCCGTGTCCTGGGGAATTTTATCAAAAACGCCAACGCAGAAGTCGGACAGGCAATCTTGGGCCAGCTTTGCAAGACCGGCCTTGACGATGCCAGCATCAGTCATGAGAAGCACCCGCGTGCCGCCCAGGTCAACAACTTCCTTGGCCACGGAGGCCAGAGCACCGTGTCCGGCGTTGATTTTTGTGGGCAAGTTGATGATATACTTCGAAAGGGACTTGTCGTCCGACATAGTAGCGGTCATGGTGTAATTCGAACTAGCGTCGGCAAAGCTCGCGACATGGATTCGCTTGGTCTGTGTATATTCTTCCAACCCGATATGGCTCAGTTCACGACCGACACCGGACTGCTTGTAACCACCGAAGGGACAGAAAGAGCCGAAGTAATGGTAGTTGTTGATCCACATGGTTCCCGTACGGACATTCCGTGCAATCTTTTCCGCCCGGGCGGTGTTGCTGGAAAGGACACCGCCGCCCAAACCGTAGATGGAATCGTTGGCAATGGCCACGGCTTCTTCGTCACTGTCAAACGGCAAAATGGCCACGACCGGTCCGAAGATCTCTTCCTGGGCAATGCGCATGCTGTTTTTCACGCCCGCAAATACGGTGGGCGCATAATAGCAGCCGCCCTTGATCCCCTCAACTTCCACGGGCTTGCCGCCGGTGATGAGCTGGGCGCCTTCTTTCTTGCCAATCTGGACATACCCGTCAACTGCGGCCACCTGCTCATGGCTGACGAGAGGCCCCATGTGCGTGGTCGGTAGAAGCTGATAGCCTATGCGAATGGCCTCCGCATGCTTTTTGAACTTGTCGACGAATTCATTGTAGATCTTCTTCTGAACCAGTATGCGGGTGCCCGATTCACAAACCTGGCCCGCGTGGAAATACGTGCCGAAAGCCGAACAGGCTATCGCATGTTCCATGTCGGCGTCGTCCAGGACGATGTTGGCTGATTTGCCGCCCAGTTCCAGGGTCACCTTCTTGACCGTCCCGGAGGCCATGCTCATGATTTCACGACCAACTTCGGTGCTTCCGGTAAAGGAAATCTTGTCCACTTCCTTGTGCGTGCAAAGAACCTTTCCCAGCACCCCGCCCGGTCCGGGGATCACATTGATGACGCCCTTGGGAATGCCTACGATCTTTGCGCATTCCGCGATGATCAGGGCCGAAAGCGGCGTTACGGAAGCCGGCTTCAAGACGACCGAATTGCCCATAATGAGGGCCTGGCCGATCTTCCAGAAGGCCATAACCATGGGGAAATTCCAAGGGATAATGCCGACGCAAACGCCGATGGGTTCACGGCGAATATAGTCCCGGCCGTAATCAAAGGGATTGCCCTGCGCTTTGATCTCTTCTTCCCAGGGAAATTTGAAGGAAGCATAGTTGGAGAGATCTTTGAACATGTTGGCGCCAAAGCCCAGGGGAGTCACTTTGGAGAAGTTGATGGTCTGGCCGGCATCCATCGATTCGGTAACGGCCAAACGCAAGCCCTGTGTATTGATCTGATCGGCAAAATCATACATCTTTTGCGCGCGCGCGGCCGGTGTCAAACGGCTCCATACCCCGCTGTCAAAAGAGCGGCGGGCAGCCATAATGGCCGCTTCCGCATCGGCTATACCAGCCTGCGCTACCGTAGCAATTGGTTGATCATTTCCCGGGTCAAGGGTTGTGAAAGTTTTTCCATCCTTCGCATCGACGAATTCCCCGTCGATAAACAACTTGTAATGATCCATCTAATACCCTCCTCGTTTCATGGTTATTTTTTTATCGCCGCACCAGGCAGCGCCTCCGAACCGTCTGAGATCCGTCCATCACATTAAAAGATGATCTCGAGGAGGTATGAGCAATATCAGGGCCAACAAAAAAACAAACCATCATGATGATGTGTAAGCAATTGATTAATGTGAAATAATTTACTCCATTGTGCTGAAGGGTATCAAAAAGCAAATCGCCAACCGTGCCACTAATGGCACGGTTGGCGATTGATAATTACAAAGTGACTGTATTAATTAAGAAATCAGGAATGCCAGAATTGGCACTCTCCGTGCCACACAAGACTGAAATTTTTTTGTCCTTTTCATGAGCCTTGCAGAACAGGGTGGGAATATGAATGGGATAGGCGTGAAATAGCTGTTTATGTTGAGTATATTG
>PLGI01000106.1 GCA_003139775.1 Syntrophaceae bacterium
GTCTGTTTCTTATAGGAAGAAAGAAATAAAAATCCGTTTTCCTAATCGGCTGAATTGTTTCTTGCACCTATAACTCCTCAACCTCATAGAAGGAATAAAACTGATCGGTTGAAAGAGAGTAAAAACGATGGTCACAGGCGCAGTTTGTGCGCGTCCTGTGAGCCGGCAGGTTATGATTATCTTTCTGAACTTTTCTTTATCTTCTTTATGTAAGTATGGTTGCAACAGTCGAAACCAGTTCCAATCGTCTTTGACCTTTCAAATTCCCATAAACCTTTATTCATCTTAGCCACTACCAAATCTGCTGCACACGAGTATTTACATAGGTCTCCCATCTTAAGATTTCTAAATGTTGATGCGACAGGACAATATTGGATCTTGAATTCTATCCTATTGCTTGTTTCTTCCACTAAAATTAGATCATAGATTGGTCCTATTGTGAAAAAATTATTTTTTAATGTTTTCTTAAAACTGTCGAATTCAAAAGCAGATTTTGCTCTGGGTATTAGAATTCCCATGCCCAGAGCAGCCATCTTTGTTACCAACTTTCCGGTTAATCTTACAGCATTCTGCTTGCCAATCAGCAATCTGAGGAAATGAACAAGCAAGACGAAGGGAATTGTGAATACATATCCAAAAAATGTAGAGACGAATCGAACAGTTCTAGTCATTTTGCACCTATTTGGGTTTGTAAAGATTTATCATTTATTCCCATATTGATTTATAAAAGTGTTTATATGTATAATTGCTAAAACTTCAAACTACTATAGAACATTTTAAATAAAGAAGGATTGTTTAACGATTACTAATTATAAGCTAACATAAAATTATAAATTGGGGAAATAAGACTTTCAGGAGACAGCGAAATTGGGGCTGGCAAGATTGAAACTAAATATTTATTCCTGTTCCAAAGGCAAGAGAAAATAAAATAGTGATCAGGGCAAGCTTCTTTAATTCCTTATTAAATGAAGATGGGTTCTGGAAACGAAAAACATGCAATAAATGTTTTGTCAGGGGAACAAGTATGAAAACGAAAAGATAGCCCAAGTAATAAATGTGGTTCACAAACATATAAAGCAATGCAGTAATCAGTGCGGTTGCTAAAAGTGCCATGTGGTAATATTTTGCTTTTGATACCCCGATTTTGACTACAACTGTATTCTTTCCTGCGGCCTTGTCGTTGTCATGATCACGCATATTATTGATATTTAATACCCCCACACTCAACGCTCCGATTGAAATAGCCGGAAGAAAAACATCGGGAGTGATTTCTCCTGCATATAAATAATAAGTACCCATAACACTTAATAAACCAAAAAATAGAAAAACTGATAAATCGCCCCATCCGGAATAACCATAAGGATTATTTCCTATTGTATAAGTCAAAGCAGCCCATATTGCCAAAATTCCCAATATGAGGAGTACAAAAAAAGAAACAGAAAACATTGCTAGATGAGAAACCAACAGAAGGGAGACCCCCGAAATAGAAGCCATAGTTGTAAACAGTACAATCATTCTTTTCATTTTATTAGCGGAAATGACGCCGCTCTGAACCATTCTTTCAGGTCCGATCCTGTCCATATTATCAGCGCCATTCTGGTTGTCGCCATAATCGTTAGCAAGATTAGATAAAATCTGCAGGAAAAGTGTAGTGGTCAAAGCTAAGAAGAATACTTTCCAGTCGAATATTGATTTTGATAATGCAATCAGGCTTCCGGTGATCACCCCGGAAACTGATAAAGGAAGGGTGCTTAGTCGTAAGGCTGTTATCCAGGCTTTTGTTTTAGTCATGTTTTTTTAACAATAATTCGCGTTTCTGTTGTGGAAGTATAGGGAAGAGCAAGTTGTGTGTCAAGGAAAAGTGGGCATAAAGTTGCACGTGTCCTTATAAACATTACCAAGTGAAAGATTGCATGATTTTTATTGTATCAAAATTGAGGACTACAGGAAGTTATATTTATTCTAATCTATTCATGTTTCGGATTCAATCCTCTTAGCTTGAACTTTCTTCATTTGATTTTATTATCAGCAGGTTCTCAGCATTCTTCTCCTCGGCCGCTTTTGTAAAATTAAACGAGCCGGTAATAACAGTTTCACTATCAATAATTATTATCTTGTTATGAGCAATGCCACCTATCTTCCTAAACAAAACTTCTTATTATATCTCTCGACAAAAGTTGATATTGATGAACAATTTTATAATATTTGGTAAGATTATTCATTGACAAGCAACTATGTAAGGAGTAAAAATTTATATTTAAATTAAGTATCTGAGATTTAATATCAATGGTGTTTAATAATTATTGATGCCTGTCAGTTGCTTCTTTTGTAACTGACAGGGCGGAGCTGTATCAATTTATGAGAGGTTTGAACAGCGAGTTGTGCAAAACTCTCACTGTTTAATTACTTAAATCTTAATCTTAACCCTTAAATACTTATGTCCTCTATCCTTGTTACCGGTGGAACCGGCTATATCGGAAGTCATACCGTCGTTGCCCTCATTGCCGCGGGCTACGACCCGGTTATTGTAGATAACCTATCCAACAGCAAGGCCTCCGTTCTGGAGCGTATCGCGGAAATCACGGGGAAGTGGCTGCCTTTCTATAAAATCGATCTGCGGGATCGCACCGCCCTTGATGCCGTTTTTCAGAAACACCCAATCGCGTCCGTTATCCACTTCGCGGGCCTCAAGGCCGTGGGAGAATCAATCGCCGAGCCCCTGCGCTATTATGAAAACAATATTGAAAGCACTATCTCCCTTTGTTTTGTCATGGCGAACCGCTGTGTGAAGCGAATCATCTTCAGCTCCTCCGCCTGCATCTACGGAGATTCGTCCATTATTCCCATCGGGGAGGATTGTCCTTCGGCGCCAACAAATCCCTATGGCCACACTAAACTCATGATCGAGCAGCTTCTCAGGGACATTCATGTTGCCGACCCGGTCTGGCGAATCGCTCTACTGCGATACTTCAATCCTGTTGGCGCCCATGAAAGCGGTCTCATTGGCGAGGACCCTCAGGGAATTCCGAACAATCTCATGCCCTACATCAGTCAAGTTGCCGTAGGTCGTCGTGAGCTAATAAATATTTTCGGTAACGACTATCCGACATCCGACGGCACAGGTGTGCGCGACTACATCCACGTTATGGATTTAGCCGAGGGGCATGTGGCCGCACTGAAAAATATAGAAACTGATATTTTCCAAACACCACAAATTATCAATTTTGGCACTGGCCAGGGCTACACCGTTATGGAGATGCTTCGCGCCTTAGAGAAAGTATCGGGGAAAACGATACCCTATCGTATAACGAACCGCCGCCCCGGAGATATCGCCATCTGCTATGCGGACACTTCCCTTGCGCAAAAGCTTCTGGGATGGAGGGCCCGACGCAGCCTTGCCGATATGTGCGCCGACGCATGGCGTTGGCAATCTAACAACCCCGCAGGCTATCCCTCAGAAGATTAGAAGTAATTATTTACATTTTACCATTCACTTTTCACAGTTTGTACTTAATCTTTAACCCATGTCCGGCAAGAAGAACTCAACAGTATGTTTGCAGCAGCACAAACTCCACAGGCAAAAAGGGATATCAAAACACATCAGCATCTCATGGAGCGTTCTTTTGCCAGAAGCGTACGTTTTAATTTTGACCGTTCTCGATGGCGCGGGCTACGTAAAGTAAACATTTAAAAATATCTGGTATCCACACAACTTGCTACAAAAGAATGAGATGAAAAATAAATACTTGTATATACAAACCTTTGGTTGTCAGATGAACGTTCATGATTCCGAACAAATGGCGGCTCTGCTTGCGCCGGTTGGCTATAAAATGACTGATAACTTAAAACTGGCCGATTTGATCCTGCTCAACACTTGCTCCATCAGGGAGAAGGCAGCGCACAAAGTCTACAGTAAACTAGGAAGGATCAGCAAACTAAAAGAACAAAATCCGGAATTGATTATTGGTGTGGGCGGTTGTCTGGCACAGCAACTGGGAACAAAATTTCATAAAAAAGTTGGGCATCTGGATTTTGTTTTTGGCACGCACAACATTTATCGGTTACCTCAACTGATTGCTACCATCAAGAAGAAAAGGGGAAAGATTACTGAGGTTGATTTTCATAAGTCACTAAATTCCATCGGTGTTTTTGCTCCGCCGCAAGGTGGCGCAATCAGCGCTTTTGTCACGATCATGCAGGGATGCAATAATTTCTGCGCATACTGCGTGGTTCCTTATCTGCGCGGACCGGAGATGAGCAGGCCGCCTGAGGATATAATCGAGGAGATCAAAAAGCTTGCTGATTGTGGCATCAGAGAAGTTACTCTTTTAGGACAAAATGTTAATTCCTATGGCAAGACTTTGGGCAATGGATTAAATTTTGCGTCCTTGATTAAAAAAATCGGTAAAATTTCCGGCATCAAACGAATCAGATTTACTACATCACATCCCCGTGACCTCTCGTATGGATTGATAAACTGCTTTGCCGAAGAAGAAAAATTATGCGAGCATATTCATCTTCCGGTACAGTCAGGATCAAACCGGATATTAGCATTGATGAACAGAGGCTATACGGTGGAAGAATACATGCAAAAAGTTGATCATTTACGTAAAATAAGGCCCCTGATTAGCATTACCTCGGACATTATTGTTGGATTTCCTGGTGAAACACAAAATGATTATCAAGAAACCATTGACATGATGGAAAAAATCAGGTTTGATTCAGTTTTTTCATTTAAGTATTCTGAAAGAAAAGGGACTGCGGCGCAAAAGTTAGAGGGAAAAGTTGAAGAATGTGAAAAGTTGAGGCGGCTCGAACAACTTCAGATGCTGCAGGATCAACATACACTGGAAAAAAACACGGCTATGGAAAGTAGCAAACAGGAATTATTAGTTGAAGGGAAAAGCAAAAACTCTGAAAACGATTTAATGGGACGAACCAGTTCCTGGAGAATTGTTAATTTTAAAGGTGAATTGGAATTAATCGGCAAACTGGTGGATGTGAAAATATCAAAAGCTTATTTACATTCGTTAAGAGGAAAATTGATTAAGGAGGTTGGTAATGTTAATTGAAATGAAAGTTTCGGGATTGACCATCGATCCCGTTACCAATACGCCCATAGTGATATTGAAAGATATGCAGGAGAATAAAGCTATTCCGATCTGGATAGGTTTGTTTGAAGCCAGCGCTATTGCTACGGAACTGGAAAAAATTGTTTTTCCCCGACCCATGACCCATGATTTGTTTAACGAATTATTGAAATCTTTAAACGTGACGGTAAATAGAATTGAGATTGCGGATATTCGCAGCAACACTTTTTTTGCTAACATTTATTTAAGTAGGGAGGGGCAGAATTTTACGATTGATGCGCGTCCCAGTGATGCTATTGCTATAGCGTTGCGTGCACATGCGCCAATATTTGTCGATGAAGAGGTTATTGAAAAATCACGTAATGTTGATTTTGGGATTAAACTAAGTGATCTGGATAAATTAAAAGAAGATAAGATCAAAGAATTTCTGGAAAATCTTTCGGCGGAAGATTTCGGTAAGTATAAGATGTAATGAGACTCGCTGAAAACGAACGAAGTAAAGGTTGAAGTGTAAGTCGAATCATCCCCTGAGTGAAGCGAATGGGGATTTGAGTCCCAAGTTTCAGAAGCTAAGCTAAGTGGGACTATTGTTATGTCTGATAACTAGCTGGTATAAATATTATGGGAAACATAATTCAAGATTTTCAAATTTATTTGGAAGTGGAAAAAAATGTTTCTGCGCATACGCGAGTAGCTTATATTGCCGATATTCAGGAATTCGCCCGCTTTCTGCATAATAACAATTTTATAAAAAATCACGATGAAATAATTAACATAGAGCTGGAAACTATTCGGGAATATTTGAGTTGCCTATACCGCGAAAAGGTAAAAAAAGTTACGGTTAACCGCAAGGTATCGTCGCTGAGAGCTTTTTATAAATATGTCGTGCGTACCGGTAGAATTAAAAATAATCCGGCAGAAATGATCCAAACATTGAAAACAGAAAAATACATGCCTACTTTTCTTTCTGTTGATGAGATATTTGAGCTTCTGAAAGCGCAAGGTGAGAATTCAGTTTTGGATTTGCGTAATCGTGCTATGTTGGAAATATTTTATTCTTCAGGATTACGCCTCAGTGAATTAGCCGGATTGGATTTAATTGATCTTGATTTTAATCAAAAACTCGTTAAGGTTAGGGGTAAAGGCAGAAAAGAAAGAATAGTTCCCGTTGGTGAGCCAGCCTTAAAAGCTGTTCAGGAATATTTAGGAAAGATCGGAGAAATAAGAAAAGATACAAGTGGTGATATTTTTAAAAAACCATTATTTTTAAATGCTAGGGGTGAAAGAATAACGACAAGAAGTATCGCCCGGATAGTTAATGAGATAACCAGCAAAAGCGGTATTGGACGTAAGATCAATCCGCATGCTCTGAGACACAGTTTTGCCACACATCTCTTAAACGCCGGCGCTGATTTGCGTTCGATTCAGGAATTGCTGGGGCATGAGAGCCTTTCTACGACGCAAAAATATACAGCGGTAAATATTAATCGCATGATGGAAATTTACGATAAAGCACACCCGCGATCAAAAAAGTAAATGAGACTTGTCCTTTTTCAAGGCAACGCCGAAAAAGTCCTTGGTCGAATTTATTCAGTGCAAGCGAAGCACGACACGGAATCCAGAGTTTAAGAGTGTTTGGTTTTATTTGAGGAGAAGAAATGAACATAAGAGGCACCACAATATTAGCAGTCAAGCATAATGGCAAGGTAACCGTAGCCGGTGATGGCCAAGTGACGTTGGATACGACAATATTGAAACATGGCGCCCGCAAGGTTCGCCGCCTTTATAATGATGAAGTCATTGTAGGTTTTGCCGGTGCTACAGCGGACGCATTTACTTTATTCGACCGGTTTGATCAAAAGTTGGAGCAATACAACGGCAATTTGCTGCGAGCGGCAGTGGAATTAACGAAAGATTGGCGGACAGACCGCGTTTTAAGACATTTAGAAGCGTTAATGATTGCCGTAAACAAAGATAAATCGCTTATTATATCCGGTAATGGAGATGTCATTGAAGCTGATGACGATGTTATGGCCATCGGATCCGGCGGGCCTTTTGCGCAGGCGGCGGCTCGCGCACTGGTGCGTCACAGCAATCTGTCATCAGCAGAAATTGCTAAAGAGGCCATGAAAATAGCTGCGGAAATTTGTATTTACACTAATGACCATGTAACACTGGAAGAAATAGATGTTGATATGGATACAAAGGAAAGAAAAAATAGTAAAGATAAGGGGAAAAAGTAAAGTATGTCTAATAATGGGTTAACACCCCGCGAAATAGTAGAAAAATTAGATCGGCACATAATCGGTCAGGCTGATGCGAAAAGGGCTGTAGCTATTGCGCTACGCAACAGATGGCGCAGGCAAAACGTGCCGGAGGATTTGGCTGATGAAATATCGCCTAAAAATATTATCATGATCGGTCCTACCGGTGTAGGTAAAACAGAAATTGCCCGACGCTTAGCCAAGTTGGATAATTCTCCTTTTTTAAAAATAGAGGCATCAAAGTTTACTGAAGTTGGCTATGTGGGACGCGACGTCGAATCCATGATTCGGGATCTGGTTGAATTGTCCCTGAATATGGTTAAATCAGAAGAGCAGGAACATGTTCGAACGAAGGCGGCGGAAATCGCGGAGGAAAAGTTGCTCGATCTGTTGCTTCCTCCGAGGCCTAAAGAAAAAATGGTTAGCGATATGCTGACTAATTCCGATGAAACCGATGAAAAGGATCAACCTGCGGAAGATCAGCGACAGAAACCTGATGCCACGCGGGAAAAATTAAGACACTTGCTTAAGGAAAACAAACTCGACAACAGGTTAGTGGATTTGGAAGTTACCGAAACCAGAAGCGGTCCCATGATCGAAATTTTTTCCGCCGCAGGAATGGAAGATATGGGACTCAATGTCAGAGACATGTTAGGAAACGTATTTCCGCAAAAGAAGAAAATACGAACGGTAAAAGTTCCGGAAGCCCTGGAAATCATCGCAGAAGAAGAAGCGCAAAAGTTAATCGATATGGACAAGGTGACGAAAACAGCGCTGGAAAGAGTTGAACAATCGGGCATAATTTTCTTGGATGAAATTGATAAGATTGTCGGCAGTGATTCATCTCATGGACCAGACGTATCACGTGAAGGCGTGCAAAGGGATTTGCTGCCCATTGTGGAAGGTTCCAACGTTAATACACGCTATGGAATGGTCAAAACGGATCACATTCTTTTTATTGCCGCGGGTGCTTTTAGTTCTTCCAAGCCTTCCGATTTAATTCCGGAATTGCAGGGACGTTTTCCAATTCGTGTCGAGCTTGATTCGTTGGGAAAAGAAGACTTTATCCGTATTTTAACTGAGCCCAATAATGCATTAGTCAAACAATATACGGAAATGATGGCGACAGAAGGCTTGAAATTATCATTTACAGAAGAAGCCATAGCTTCCATTGCGGAAGTAGCGACAGTGGTCAACGAAAGAACAGAAAATATCGGCGCCAGAAGGCTATATACAATTATGGAAACTTTATTGGATGAAATTTCTTTTGAAGCACCCGATATGCAAAAAAAAGAAATAATAATAGATGCCCAACAAGTGGAAGAAAAACTCAATGAGATAATAGAAGATGAGGATTTAAGCCGGTACATTTTGTAAAAAGAAAGTCATATTTGAAATTCTATCCCGATACGCTTCGCTATCGGGATTAATTCGACTAAAAATTTTTACTTCTTCCGCAATCCTGCGGGATTGTAAAAATTAAGTCTCATTAATAAATGGAGTTGAAAATGGGAGATATAAAAAATTCGATGGAAAGGGCTGATATACTGCTGGAAGCACTGCCTTACATCAAACGATTCTATAATAAGACAATTGTTATCAAATACGGCGGTCATGCCATGGTTGACGACGAATTAAAAGATAAATTTGCTCAAGACGTAGTCATGATGAAATATATCGGCATCAATCCGGTTATTGTTCATGGCGGTGGTCCGCAAATAGGTACATTGCTCAAAAAGCTCGGTAAAGAATCAAAGTTTATACAAGGAATGCGGGTTACTGATGAAGAGACCATGGATATTGTGGAAATGGTTTTGGTAGGGATGGTCAATAAAGAAATAGTTGGTTTGATTAATCGGCATGGCGGTAATGCCGTGGGATTGAGCGGCAAAGATGGTAACTTGATCAAAGCGGAAAAATATTATTTAAGCGAAGAAAAGGTAAAGAACACGCCGCCGGAAATTATCGATATAGGTCTGGTGGGAAAAGTGAAGACCATCAATTCGGAATTAATTGTATCACTTAGTCAGAATTCATTTATCCCGGTAATAGCTCCCACGGGAATCGGTGATGCCGGCGAGACCTATAATATCAATGCTGACATAGTGGCCGGAGAAATCGCGGCAGCCCTGCAAGCGGAAAAACTTTTACTATTAACTGATGTGCCGGGCGTACTGGACAAAAACAAACAGCTGATCAATACAATGACCAATAAAGAAGCTTTAAAATTAATTGACGATGGCATTGTTGAAGGAGGTATGTTTCCTAAAATTAAATGTTGCCTGAAGGCGCTTAACGGAGGAGTAAAAAAGACCCATATAATTGACGGGCGTCTGAAGCATGCAATTCTTTTGGAAATATTTACCGACAAAGGAATAGGTACCGAAATAGTTTTGTAGTTAAACAATTAGAAAGATGTATAAAAAAATGAAAGAAAAAGAAATAATGGCTTTGGCCGATGAAAATATAATGAATACCTACAAACGCTTTCCGATAGTTCTCGTGAAAGGTTCAGGCGTAAAGGTATGGGATGTCAATGGTAAAGAATATCTTGATTTTGTCGCCGGGATTGCCGTTTGTAACCTGGGACACTCCCATCCGCGGGTAATTGCCGCTGTAAAGGAACAGCTAGAAAACTTAATGCATGTTTCCAATTTATATTATACAGAGCCGCAGGCTCAATTGGCACGCCTGCTCGTGGAGAATTCTTTTGCGGATAAAGTGTTTTTTTGCAATAGCGGCGCGGAAGCAAACGAAGCGGCGATAAAGCTGGCGCGAAAATATGCCCATGAAAATATGGGGCCGGATAAATTTGAATTAATCACCATGAAAGATTCCTTTCATGGCCGGACTATGGCCACAATTACGGCCACCGGACAGGAAAAATTCCAATTTGGATTTACGCCGCTGCTGGAAGGTTTTACTTATGTTCCTTTTAATGATTTACAGGCTTTGGAAGCAAGAATCTCTAATAAAACTTGTGGTATAATGGTGGAACCGATTCAGGGAGAAGGCGGCGTCAATATTCCGAATGCTCAATATTTAGCCCGGATGCGGGAAATTTGCGATCGTCATGGAATTTTGTTAATCGTCGATGAAGTTCAAACCGGTATGGGCCGGACAGGGGAATTTTTTGCTTACGAACATTCCGGAATCAAACCGGATATAATGACTTTAGCAAAAGCTTTGGGTAACGGTTTTCCGATAGGCGCGATGTTGGCGACTAATAAGATCGCCAAAGCTTTTATCCCTGGTAATCATGCTTCTACTTTTGGCGGCAATCCTTTGGCTATGGCTGCGGCGAACGCGACTGTAAAAACGATTTTGCAGGAAGGAATATTAGAGCACTGCCGAAAAATGGGAGATTATTTTTTATTACAATTAAAAAAGCTGCAACAAAAATATAAGATTATAAAAGAAGTTAGAGGAAAGGGCTTGATGCTTGCGGCACAATTGAATATCGAAGGCGGCGATATTGTACATGAATGCCTCCAGCGGGGATTACTCATAATTTCTGCCGGCGTTAAGACGCTGCGTTTTGTGCCACCGCTGATTATTACTACTCAGGACGTCGATCAAGCAATCAAAGTGCTTGATGAAGTTATGGAGGGTAAATGAAAAAGGATTTGTTAAGTATTTACGAACTGGAAACGGTAGATTTTGACATAATCTGGAAAAAAGCCGCCAGACTTAAAAAACTCTTAAAAGAAGGAAAAGATCATGCATCTCTCAAAGGAAAAACTTTGGGGATGATTTTTGATAAATCTTCCACCCGGACAAGGATATCCTTTGAAGTAGGTATGTATCAGTTAGGCGGGATTGCCTTATTTTTAAATTCCCGCGATACGCAAATCGGTCGTGGCGAAATTATTTCCGATTCCGCCCGCATGATGTCACGTTATTTGAACGGAATCATGATCAGGACTTTTGCCCAGTACAGTGTGGAAGAATTTGCCCGCTGTGCTTCAATTCCGGTAATTAATGGTTTGACCGATCTTTTGCATCCCTGTCAAATCCTGAGCGATTTGTTTACGATAAAGGAAAAGAAAGGATCTTACGATAAGTTGAAGATAACTTATATCGGCGACGGCAACAACGTTGCCAATACATGGATTGAAGCGGCCGCCAAATTACCCTTTGAATTAGCATTAGCTTGTCCGACAGGTTATGATCCTGATACGCAAATTATGGTTAGGGGAAAGAAAGAAGCAAAAGAAGGCATTACCCTTTATCGTGACCCCTTGGAGGCCGCGATAAATGCCGATGTTTTGTATACGGATGTATGGGCGAGCATGGGACAGGAATCCGAGCAGGAAGAGAGAAAAAAAATATTTAAAAATTACCAGATCAACAAAAGAATTTTAAAAGAAGCGAAAAAAGATGTAATGGTAATGCATTGTTTGCCGGCGCACCGTGGAGAAGAAATTTCTTCCGACGTCATTGACGGTCCGCAATCGGTGGTTATTGATCAGGCGGAAAACCGCCTGCATGTGCAGAAGGCAATCCTGGAAATATTACTTTAATAAGTTAGAAATTATTTTCTGCGTTATTTAGCAGAAAATAATTTCGTTAACGCATTTATCCCGTTTATCGGGGGTAGGAGGAACAAAAAGTTGTCAGCAAAAAAAAAGAAAGTTGTTTTGGCATATTCGGGCGGACTGGATACATCGGTAATTGTGCGCTGGTTGATCGAAACTTACAAATGCGAAGTTATTTGCTTTGCCGCTGATGTGGGGCAAAAAGAGGAGTTGACCGGTTTAAAAGAGAAAGCAATTAATACCGGAGCCAGTAAAATATATATTGATGATTTAAGAGAAGAGTTCGCGCGGGATTTCGTTTTTCCGGCACTGCGCGCCAACGCCATTTATGAAGGCACATATCTTTTGGGTACATCTTTGGCACGGCCATTGATAGCCAAGAGGCAAATAGAAATAGCGAAGCTGGAAGGCGCGGATACAGTATCTCACGGTGCCACAGGTAAGGGTAATGATCAAGTCCGATTCGAACTTACTTACTATGCCCTAAATCCGGAAATTAAAATTATTGCTGTGTGGAAGGATGATAATTGGAAGTTTAAGTCTAGGGAAGAAATGATTGATTATGCCGAAAAATATAAGATTCCTATTCCTCTGACTAGATCGAAGCCTTATAGCTCGGATCGCAATCTACTGCACATCTCGCATGAAGGAGGAATTCTGGAAGATCCCTGGGCGGAAGCGCCGGAAGATATTTTTGTGCTGACTAAATCTCCTGAAGCGGCGCCGGATAAACCCATATATGTGGAGATTGATTTTAAAAAAGGAAATCCCGTTGCTGTCAATGGGAAAAAAATGTCACCGGCAAAGCTCATGGAGTATATGAATAAGATTGCCGGCGTCAATGGCATCGGCCGCATGGATATGGTGGAAAATCGTTTCGTCGGAATGAAATCTAGAGGTGTGTATGAGACTCCCGGCGGTACGGTGCTCTGGGCGGCTCATCGTGCGGTGGAATCTATTACTATGGATCGCGAAGTCATGATCATGCGGGATTCTCTGATACCAAAATATGCCCAGCTTGTTTATAATGGTTTCTGGTATTCGCCGGAAATGAAAACTCTCCAGACGTATATAGATGCAACGCAGGAAAATGTTACCGGTACCGCGCGAATGAAGTTGTATAAAGGAAATTGTGTTGTCGTCGGACGAAAATCGCCCTATTCTCTTTACAGTGAGGCATTTGCTACTTTTGAAAAAGATCAGGTTTACAATCAAAAGGATGCGATAGGGTTTATCAAGTTGAATGGATTGCGTTTGATAATCCAAAATATTTTGAAAAATAAACGCTAACTATGCGGAGAAAATGCATGGCAATCGAAAAAAAACCATGGAGCGGCCGGTTTCAAAAACCGACAGCCCCCAATGTGGAGAAATTTACTTCCTCCATTCATTACGATCAGAGGCTCTATAGTTACGACATTGAAGGTTCTATTGCTCATGCCACGATGCTCGCCGAGCAAGGCATAATAGCCAAGGCTGAAGCACAAAAGATTGTATTAGCCCTGAAAAATATTTTAACGGATATAGCAAAAGGGAAAATTAAATTTAATGCGTCTGATGAAGATATTCACATGGCTATTGAAAGGGAACTGATCAGCCGTATTGGTGAAGCAGGAGGAAAACTGCATACGGCCAGAAGCCGCAATGATCAAATAGTTTTAGATGTCCGGCTTTTCCTGCGGACGGAAATTAAAGGCATCCTTGCCCTTGTCAATGATCTGCAGATACAGTTGATTAAACTGGCAAAAAGTGAAATCAAGACGATTATGCCCGGCTACACGCATATGCAAAAGGCTCAGCCGGTATTACTTTCTCATTATTTTCTTGCATTTGGAGAAATGTTTGCGCGTGATACCCAAAGATTAAATGACTGTAAAAACAGACTAAATATTTTACCTTTAGGTGCTGCGGCGCTTGCCGGTACAAGTTTGCCTATTGATCGCAAGCGGACGGCGAAAATATTAAATTTCCCGGCAATAAGTAAAAACAGTATGGATACGGTTGCGGACAGGGACTTTATAGCGGAATTTATTTTTGCGGCCTCGCTTGTAATGATGCATCTGAGCCGCTTTTGTGAAGATTTGATTTTGTGGTCTTCGGATGAATTTGGTTTTGTCGAAATATCCGATGCCTATACTACCGGCAGCAGCATCATGCCGCAAAAGAAGAATCCTGATATAGCGGAACTGATCAGAGGTAAAACCGCACGGGTTTATGGTGATCTTTTTGCGATAATGACTATTCTCAAAGGGTTACCCATGACTTATAACCGTGACTTGCAGGAAGATAAGGAACCGCTGTTTGATGCGGTAGATACCGTAAAAGATTGTTTGGCAATCTTTGCGGAAATGATTAAACATACAAAATTTAATGCCGCAAAGATGTATTTGGCGGCGCAGGGAGGATTTTCCACAGCGACCGATGTCGCGGAATATCTGGTTGAAAAAGGACTGCCTTTCCGCCGGGCGCACGAAATTGTCGGAAATATAGTCGCTTATTGTTTGAAGAATAAAAAAGAATTGGAAAATTTGACTTTAAAAGAGTATCAGAAATTTTATGACGGGTTTACTGATGATATTCAGAAGAAAATAAAACTGGAAAATGTAGTCAATTCACGTAAACATACGGGCGGGACGGCAAAGGCAGCAGTGCTGGAAAGGATCAGGGAATTTGAAAAGAGTTCCAGTAAAATATAGCATATTTGCTTGCCTGCTGACGTTAATTATTTTTATGGGTTGCGGTCTGAAAGGAAATCCGGTTTCATTATCTGCTGTATCTGATCATCGGCAGATTGTGCAAAACATGAAAGCCGTTTCGTCAGGTGATGCAGTAATATTAAAATGGGATTTCTACAACAAAGATACAAAGATTAATTACATCGCCATTGAGAGAAGCGAGGTTGGCAGTGCCGGAAATGAATGCAAGGATTGTCCAAGAACATTTGAACGCGTAGGTCAGGTGCCAGTAAAAGGGATAAAGCTGGAAAATAAAGAATCCAATATCCTTAGTTTTACTGATAAAAAAGTTGTACAGGGAAAGATATACAATTACCGCTTAATGCTTTGTTATGATTCCGGCGTGTGTTTGGAGGGGTCCTCAACAGAAATAAAATTTTAAATGATCCTCTGCTTTGCGGGATTGTTCAACTTACCAATTCCGCTGCGCTACGCTTTTGGAATTGGAGTTTCACGAATAAAATATTTAAGGAGTCTATGTTATGTTTAAGGGAGCAATGGTCGCTATTGTTACACCTTTTAAAAATGATCAAATAGATGAGAAAGCTTTGCGCGAGCTCATTGAATTTCAAATTGATAATGGAACGGACGCTATTGTGCCCTGTGGCACTACCGGCGAGTCGGCTACTCTTACCCACGAAGAACACGATCGGGTTATTGAAATTACTATTGACGCCGCAAAAAAAAGAGTTCCGGTTATTGCCGGTACAGGTTCAAACAATACTGCCGAAGCTTTGCGTTTAACAAAACATGCCTATGAAGCCGGCGCCGATGGAGCGCTCATTGTCTGTCCATATTATAACCGGCCTACTCAAGAGGGACTTTATCAGCATTTTAAAACTATAGCCGAAAGCGTTCCTATTCCGATATTACCGTATAATATACCCAGCCGTACCGGTGTGAATCTTATGCCGGAAATGGTCGCCAAACTGGCGAAAATAAAAAATATCGTCGGTATTAAAGAAGCATCCGGCTCTATCAAGCAAATGAGTGATGTTATTAATCTCTGCGACAGGGATTTTGCTGTCTTATCCGGTGACGACATTTTTACTTTGCCATTGATGGCTATGGGCGGCACAGGCATTATTTCCGTTATCTCTAATGTGGCGCCGGCGGATATGGCCGGATTGGTTGATGCTTTTGCAGCTGGCGATATGATTCGGGCGAAAGCTCTCCATCATAAGATGAGCGCATTGATCGACGCGCTTTTTATCGAAGTTAATCCCATTCCAGTTAAAGCGGCGCTAGCACTGATGGGTAAAATAAAGTATGAATATAGATTGCCGCTTTGTAAAATGGCAGAGGCTAATTTTGAAAAACTGAAAAAGGTTATGGTCAATTATGGTTTGATTTAATTATCTTGCCGAAAATAAATAATTTAAGGAGAAATTTTATGGTTAAAGCTGTCGTTACCGGAGCTGGTGGAAGAATGGGCGGCAAAATTATCAGCCTCATTTCCACGACGGAGGGTATCAGTGTTGTAGCAGCTGTAGAGATAGCAGGGCACCCCATTGTCGGCCGTGATATAGGTCAAGGACTGGGGTTAGGTAAAACGGGCATTCTGGCTTGCGACAAATTAATCGATTGTATTGATCAGGCAGATGTTGTTATCGACTTTACAAATCATGAAACTTCTCTTAATTATTTAAAAATAGCCAACGAAAAAAATCGCGCCATTGTTATCGGTTCAACTGGATTTACTCCTGATGAAATGAAAAAAATTAAAGAACTGGCAAAAAACACGCGCTGTGTATTGACTCCCAACATGAGCGTTGGCGTAAATGTGATGTTAAAAGTTCTGGAATATTGTGCGGGGGTTCTTAAAGATGATTATGATGTCGAAATTATTGAAGCTCACCATCATTTAAAAAAAGATGCTCCCAGCGGAACGGCAATGGAGATGGCGAAAGTTATCTCTGATAAATTGGGGCGCAATATGGAGGAGACCGTAGTTTATTCGCGACGAGGTTTGATCGGTGAGAGAACTAAAAAAGAAATAGGGATACAAACAATTCGCGCCGGTGATATTGTAGGTGATCATACGGTCATCTTTGGTGGAATCGGAGAACGGCTAGAATTCACTCATCGTGCCCACAACCGCGACAATTTTGCCAAAGGAGCAATTCGCGCAGCCCAGTGGATTGTCAATCAGGAAAACGGTCTGTATGATATGCAGGATGTTTTAGGATTAAGGGATAAGATTTGAACGGCATTATCTGTTATATTGGGATTGGTTCTAATTTAGGCAACGCTTTGAAAAACGGCCACCATGCTTTAGAAATCCTTTCACAAGCCAAAGGAATTGAGATAACAATAGTTTCGTCTTTTTATAAAACTGAGCCTGTAGGTATTGAGAACCAAAATTTGTTCATAAATGCAGTTGTCGAAATTAAGACGGCTCTTTCTACCCGTAACCTCTTCCAGACGTTACAAAACATTGAAAAGGATATGGGCCGCAAGAGGGAAATGAAAGGCGGCCCGAGAATTATCGATCTTGACCTCCTTTTTTACGGGCAGGAAGTAATTCAAGACGCTGATTTGATAGTACCGCATCCGGAAATTCAGAAACGGCGCTTTGTTTTGAAACCACTATGCGAAATAGCTTCTTATTTTATCCATCCTGCTTTTGGTGTTTCCATTCGCGGGCTAAAAGACAGGCTAAGTGATAATAAAATGGTCGAAATGATCAAAGAATAAATAATAAACCAGTAGCAGGATTTTATGTTTCGTTTTTTTGTATTTATAATATTGATTTATGTACTGTATAAGGTAATTAAGAATGTCGGCCAATTAAAGCCGGCAAAAAATGAAAATCATCAATTTAAAGCATCGCCGATTGGGGGAGAAGACTTAGTTCAAGATCCTATTTGTCATACTTATGTGCCTCTGAGTCAAGCCTTTAAAAAAGAAATATCCGGTAATGACTATTATTTTTGCAGTAAGCAATGTAGTGAAAAATATGCATTAGGAAAAAATAAGTAAACACAATAGGAGAATATATGAAGTTTTTTATTGATACTGCTAATATTGAAGAAATCAAGGAAGGACTTAAGCTAGGGATGGTGGACGGTGTTACTACCAATCCATCGCTCATTGCTAAAGAAAAAAAAAGTTTTGACATTGTCATTAAAGATATACTGAAAAATGTAAAAGGGCCTGTAAGTTTGGAAGTAATAAGTATGGAGGCAAAAGCAATATTTGCCGAAGGCGAGAAACTTGCACGATTGGGAAATAATATTGTCATTAAAGTGCCTATTTCCACTGAGGGATTGAAGGCAACAAGAATGTTTGCCGAGGCGGGTATTGATGTAAATCAGACTTTAATATTTTCTCCTTTGCAGGCGCTGATGGCGGCGAAAGCAGGCGCACGTTATGTCAGCCCGTTCGTCGGCCGTTTGGACGATATCGCTCATGATGGTATGGAACTGGTAGAACAAATTCTTACTATCTATGATAATTATGGTTATGAGACAGAAGTCATTGTGGCCAGTATCCGCCATCCTTGGCATGTTTTGGATGCTGCTTTGATGGGTGCGGATATAGCTACAATTCCTTTTAAAGTAATAGCTCAATTGGTTCAACATCCACTAACGGAAAAAGGGATAGAGACGTTTTTAAAAGACTGGGAAAAAGTGCCCAAGAAATCAAGGGTATGAACCTCAGAGCAAGCTGCGGGGTATAATTCGTCCAGCACGTTTCAACGCGCTTCGCTTCTGAAACGTGGGACTCATTACCCTCCGCTTCGCGGGATAATTCGACTAACAAATATTACTGCATTGCGTTTGTAATATTTAGGTCTCATTAAATTGGAGTTTCAGCAATAAATTTAATCAGCATTTTGATTTTTTTTAAAATAATTCCAACAGGCATTAAATAATGATTTCAAGACATGAAACATTCAATTTACCCAACACAATAACATTGTTGAGAATTGGTATCGTTCCTTTTCTTTTTATCTTACTTTTAGAGCCCGGCGAATTCTGGAGCCTGATTCTGGCCATATTATTTATTATAGCTTCGATTACCGATTTATTCGATGGTTACTTTGCCAGAAAGTACAACTTAATTACAACAATGGGAAAATTCCTTGATCCTATTGCTGATAAACTCATAGTCGACACGGCAATGATTCTGATGATTCAAATTCATCACATACCGGCATGGATTGTGGCTATAACAATAATTCGTGATTTAATTGTTGATGTGATAAGAAGCATTGCCTCTTCCGAAGGAATTTATATCCAGGCCAGTATTTTAGGGAAGCAAAAAACTTTAGCGCAAAATATAGCTGTAACAGCGCTGATAATTCATTATTCTATTTTCGGCATTGATGCCCATGCTGTTGGAACGGTTATTCTCTATATCGCTTTATTTTTTACAATTTATTCAGGAATTGATTATTTTATAAAATTTTACCAAACCACCGTACAAAAAGATAATCTTCATAACTAGCCGGGGAAACCGCGATTATTTAAAAACGATTATCCGAAAATAAATATGTATTTTTTTTCAGATAATAAAGATTATCTTGAAACTTGAAGCGATAAATAGATTAATAATTACCCTTAAAGAAAAAAGATCTGCTAATTTATAAGTGAATATTCATTATTTCTATTGACAAGAGAAATTTATTTGTTATAGTCAGCGCCGCTTTCAATGAGCGGGCGTAACTCAGTGGTAGAGTGCTACCTTGCCAAGGTAGACGTCGACGGTTCAAATCCGTTCGCCCGCTCCATTTATTTTATGGCGGCATAGCCAAGTGGCTAAGGCAGCGGTCTGCAAAACCGTTATTCCCCGGTTCAAGTCCGGGTGCCGCCTCCAATGATATTGAGGAGTTTACTTTTTTATGAAAGTAGCTCCTTTTTTTAGTTAAAATCGTAACAAGATATCCTGATTTATCTAAAATAACCAATTAAAATAAAATCTTAGACTAGTATTGGGGATTCAAATATTTTAAGTATTTGATATTATTTTTGGCGATAATAATTTTGTTTTCTATTCATTCCTATCAATTCATTATTTAAAAGGTATTGGTCATTGACTAAAAATATAAATGATGGTATAATACCTTTTTGATATGGTTAATGAAAGGCAGGGAAAGAAAAATGTTTAAAGTAGGGGATTTGGCGGTATATCCAGCTCATGGTGTCGGAGTCATTGAAGCTATTGAAAACAGGGAAGTAATGGGTAAAAAACAGCCCTTTTATGTTATGAAAATTATGGGTAATGGCATGAGAATAATGATTCCGATGATGAGTGTTAAGGCGGTCGGATTGCGTGAAATAATTTTAGAAAAGGAAATACCAAAGGTATATGAAATTCTGCGTAATAAAGACGTTACTATCGACAAGCAAACCTGGAATAAACGCTATAGGGAATATCTCGAAAGAATAAAAACAGGCTCAGTATTTGAAATTGCCAGCGTTTTAAGGGACTTGTTTATCTTAAAAAGCGATAAGAACCTTTCCTTCGGGGAAAGAAAAATGATGGATACGGCAAAAAATCTGCTGGTCAAAGAAATCTCCGTGGCTACCAATGCGCAAGAAGCTGAGGTTGAACACGACTTGCAAATGATCTTCACTGTACAATAACTCTCGCTTATTCGTGAAACTCCGATTACAAAAGCGAAGCACAGCGGAATTGGAAAGTTGTAATGAGACTCGCTGAAAACGAACGAAGTGAAGTTTGAAGCGTTAGTCGAATTATCCCGCGAAGCGGAGGGTATAATACCCAGCAGCTTGCTGCGAAACGTTTCCAAAGCTTGCTTTGGAGGTCGTACCCGTGATTTACTTCTTAAAAACAGCTCTTTGAAAATTGAAAATAGGCAGATTACCTTTCCTTTCTTAAGGAAAACCGTAAATGTTGCCTCCGGATTTTTAATTGAATATTGTTAGTCTGGAAACAGGCTCAATATCGATGAATTTATACAATATTAATGGAAAGGAGGTGAGGCGGTTGATCGTTAGGATTATCTTAATCGTGGCATGTTCCATAAGTGGTTATGCAATCGCGTATTATGCATCTGAGTCAAATTCTTCTTTGATTCTTGAATCAATTGGTGGCTTTATTATTGGATTTTTACTCGCATTATTAGTTATAAAAATTGAAAAGGACATCCGTAAATTATCTATCAAGGTTATTATTGGCGGCGTAGTAGGAATGATAGTCGGTTTGGTAATTGCTTTAATATTAGGTTTTGGTTTAAACTTTGTTAGTAAAATAAGGGATAATCAACAAACCGTTCCTTGGATTTATTTGCTGATAACAGGAATATGCGGTTACCTTGGTCTTGTTTTAGGGTCAAAAAAAATAGAAGAATTTAAATTTCATGGCGCCGACTCTAAAATTGGTCCTGATTATCGTATTCTGGATACGAGTGTAATAATTGAAGGAAGAATCGCTGATATTTGCGATAGCGGATTTATTGAAGGGAATTTGATTGTTCCGCGTTTTGTTTTGAATGAATTGCAGCTTGTGTCCGATTCTTCCGATTCGATGAAAAGATTACGGGGACGGCGTGGACTCGATGTCCTGAACCATATGCAAAAAAGTTCATCTATAAACATTGAAATAGTTGAACAGGATTTCCCCAAAATTAAAGGAGTGGATGGTAAACTGGTAGCTTTGGCCAAGCAACTGGGCGCTAAGCTTCTGACCAATGACTATAATTTAAACAAGGTGGCCGAATTACAGGGTGTTCGGGTGTTAAATATCAATGAGCTGGCTAATGCCATGAAACCTGTTGTGCTTCCCGGGGAGCAGATGACCGTCAAAATAATTCGTGAAGGCAAAGAGTTGGGGCAGGGTGTTGCTTATCTTGATGATGGAACGATGATTATTGTTGATAATGCTCAAAAAATGCTCAACATGAATGTTAAAGTGACAGTGACCAGTGTCCTGCAAACTACTGCCGGCCGGATGATTTTTTCAGAATTAAAAGAAGCGGCAGATAAAAGGAATTAACAAAACGTTTAATGTTTGAAAAAAATAGAAATAGTAAAAAGGTTCGGGAAAATAATTTCCCGGACCTTTTTTTTATGAGCTATTTCTTTTTTAAATCAAAGATGATATCAAAGATTTTGAATAGGAATTAATTTATGAAAACAGTAGCCATTATCCCTGCCGGCGGAGCAGGAAAAAGATTAAAAGCTCATGTGGCCAAACAGTATCTGTTCCTGGATCATATGCCGGTGTTGGTTCATACTCTCAAGGTATTTCAGAAATCTAAAGTGATAGATAATATTATTTTAGCTCTGCCACCGGATGATTTGGTTTCAGTCCGGCAGGAGTTAATAGATAAATACGGCTTAACGAAAGTTACAACTATCGTTGCCGGTGGCAAGAAACGTCAGGATTCCGTGAATAACGGTCTGGCGGCCATTAACGGAAAATGTGATGTAGTGGTTATCCATGATGCCGTTCGGCCATTTGTTACTCAAGAATTGATCATACAGGTTGTGGCTGCCGCGAAAACCACAGGCGCTGCATCAGCCGGTGTTAAGGCGAAAGACACCATAAAAGAAACCAAAAAAGATAATATGGTTGCAGCTACAATCCCACGGCAGAATTTATGGCTGACGCAAACACCCCAGGCCTTTAAGTTTGAATTTTTAAAAAAAGCATATAAGACAGCCTATGATGAAAAATTTTATGGCACTGACGACGCGTCTCTGGTAGAGCGAATTGGAAAAAAAGTAAAAATGATTGAAGGTTCTTATGAAAACATTAAAATTACAACTCGGGAAGATATATTAATCGCGGATGCTCTGATGAAAAAGGGAAGCAAAATTAATTCTCGTAATGGTTTCGGTTACGATAGTCATAGATTCGCCGCAGGCCGAAAGCTTATCTTGGGCGGCGTGGAAATTACTTTCGATAAAGGTCTTCAGGGGCATTCCGATGCCGATGCGCTCATTCACGCTATTTGTGACGCGCTTTTAGGAGCGGCGGGATGCGGTGATATCGGCAGACACTTTTCTGATAAAGATCCCGAGTACAAAAATATATCCAGCATAATTCTTCTGGAAAAAGTAAAAAAAATAATCGAAGCAAAAGAATTTTCAATTAACAACGTTGATACTACTGTTATTATGGAAATGCCTAGGATCGCGCCTTATGCCGCTCAAATGGTTTCTAATATTGCCCATGCTTTGGATATTGCGGAAACTTCCGTAAACATCAAAGCTAAAACAAACGAAGGCATGGGCTTTACAGGAAGAAATGAAGGAGTAGCGGCATTTGCTATAGCTACGGTAACAGAAAGGGAAAATGATGGCTCCAAAGCCTAGGGTAAGATTTGCGCCGTCTCCCACGGGAGAACTTCATGTGGGTAATGCGCGCACGGCACTTTTTAACTGGATGTTTGCCCGTCATCATGGCGGCTATTTTATCTTGCGTATTGAAGATACGGACGAATCACGCAGTGCCCTATCTTATCAGGTAAATCTGCTCAATGACTTAAGCTGGTTGGGACTGGATTGGGACGAAGGTCCGCAGAAAAAAGGTTCTTACGGACCTTACAAGCAGAGCGAGCGCCTGGATATTTACAATGAGCATCTCCAGAAACTTATAGACGCGGATCTTGTTTATCCCTGCTACTGCACGGAAGAAGAACTGGAAGAAGAGCGCCAGGCGTTGATCTTGAGTAAACGCATGCCGCGCTACATGGGCAAATGCAGAAATCTTACGGCGGATGAGAGAAAACAGCGGGAAATCGAAGGCAGAAAACATTCATTTCGCTTTAAGGTTCAGCCGCAAGTAATTGAATTTGAAGATTTAATCCGCGGAGCGATGAAGTTCGAGGGAGAAGCTATCGGCGATTTCATCATTGTCCGTTCCAATGGCATGCCCTCCTATAATTTTGCTGTGGTCATTGATGATCAGCTCATGGGCATCACACATGTCATTCGTGGCGAAGATCATCTTTCCAATACAGCCCTGCAGTTGATGCTCTACAAGGCTTTTGGGTTTGTGCCGCCCACCTTCGTGCACCATTCTTTAATTTTGGGCAAAGACCGCGCCAAGCTCGGCAAACGCCATGGCTCTGTCTCTGTAGGTGAATTCCGCAAGCAGGGGATTTTACCCGAAGCGCTGATTAATTATCTGGGGCTTTTGGGAAGTTCTTTCACGGATGGCCGGGAAGTATTGTCCCGTGAGGAAATGATTGAAGGATTTGTGTTGGAGCGCGCCTCCAAAAGCGGCGCGATATTCGATGAAGAAAAACTCCACTGGCTCAACGCGATTTATATAAGAAATTGCAAAACGGAAGATTTAATCGAGCGGCTTAAACCATTTTTAGAACAGGCAGGTTACAAAACTGATGCTGTTGATGCAAAATGGCTCTATGAGGTTATTGAACTGGTAAAAACTCAATTGACTACCCTTGCCGAAATCGGCAGTCATATAGACATATTTTTCGATGATAAATATATAATGACCGCTGAAGCTAAAGAAATACTAAAAAAAGATACAGCTTGTCAGGTCGTAAAGGCTTTTGCCGAATATTTAAATACTGCCGCAGGCAATCCGCAGGAAAACTATTTAGCTGCCATTAAATACACCAAAGAAAAAACAGGTGCAAAAGGTAAGGACTTATTCATGTCCATCCGCGCGGTGCTTACGGGAAAAGTCCATGGTCCGGAGTTGGATAAAGTGTTTGTTATTTTGGGTAATGACACAGCTTTAAAAAGATTGAAGCCGTTTACTGATTAATAATATACTTGACTTCACCTCCTCCTCAATTTATGCGATGAAATTATATCGATGATTACGACTTGAAGTACTCAATCCCGCGGTTTGGAATCCCCCAGCTTAAGCCGGGGGAAAAATGCGGTATAACCCGCGGGAGATCTCGCGTTATCCTCTGCTTCGCGGGATAATTCGACCTGCAAGCTTCAGTCGCAGATGACCTTTAGGTCATGCACTTTGTTTCTGAAGCGTAGGCCTCATTATTAATTAGTCGTCCCTGAAAAAGTCA
>PLGI01000017.1:0-4766 GCA_003139775.1 Syntrophaceae bacterium
CGGGATTGTTCAACTTACCAATTCCGCTACGCTTAGCTTTCGGAATTGGAGTTTCAACAATAAATGTAATAAATTTTGATAAGAAGGAGACTGTTAATGTTCACCAGCAATGAAATATCCGTGAAGGAACAATTGGCCGGCAAACGAATCATGATCACCGGTACGACCGGATTCTTAGGGAAAGTTGTCATCGAAAAAATGATTCGTGAGATACCGGATGTCGAAAAGATTATCCTGGTGATCCGGGGAAACGATCGGTATCATACGGCCAGGGAGCGCTTTGACCATGAAATTGCCGTTTCCACCATCTTTGATCGGCTTAAAGATGACAGCCCTGCTTATTTCAGGCAATTCTGTCTGGATAAAATTGAATGCGTCACGGGCGAGCTCACGGAGAAAAATTTCGGCCTGAGCAGGGAAGATTTCACGCTGCTCGCCGGCCGGGTTGATATCATTATCCATATAGCGGCCTGCGTAGACTTCCGGGAACAACTTCAGCGAGCATTAATGATCAACACCTTGAGCCTGTTGAATATAGCGGATCTGATCAAAGCAGCGGGAAACATTCCGCTGGCCCATGTTGCAACCTGTTATGTGAACGGATTCAATACAGGGGACTGCCGCGAAGAAGTCGTTGTTCCGACTCGTAAGGCATTTAAAAGAAATCCGAAAGGCTTTTATCATGTTCGCCCACTGATTGCGAAGCTGCAGAAAAAGATCAGCGACGTTGAAGAAAACTGTCCCCGACCCGATCAACTGGCTGAACGCCTGGTTGAACTGGGCGTAAAAGAATCCCATCGATATGGCTGGAACGACACGTACACTTTCACGAAGTGGCTCGGTGAACAAATTATCATGGAAGAGCTGCAGGACTCCACTCTGACCATCGTCCGTCCGTCAATCATTGAAAGCACTTACCAGGAACCAGTCCCGGGGTGGGTTGAAGGCGTCAAAGTGGCGGATGCGATTATCCTTGCCTATGCAAGGGAAAAGACGCCTTTCTTTCCCGCGCGGACAAACGGTGTCATTGATATCATTCCGGCGGATCTCGTAGCGAACAGCCTTATTTTGGCTGCGGCCGAAGTGCTGGCGATGCCGGGAAAACACCGAATATATCAGTGTTCAACCGGATCGGTAAATCCACTCACGATCGGCCGGATGAGGCATTTGCTCCAGTCGGAAACAAACCGCAACGCCGGAGCCTATGAAAGGCTATACCCGAAGGGAACACCGAAACGTGACTTCCGGATTATTGACCGGACACTTTTTGTCATGGCGATGTCAGCATTGAAAGGTGTTGTGACGATGTATGATGGGATCTGCAAATTTACGGGAATGAGGAACAGGATTCGTAAAGTGACGAATTTCGTGAATACAACAATGAAATTGGCCGTAACCTTTTCCTTTTATGCATCACCCAATTACATTTTCCATAATAATAAGCTCATGGATCTCTCCTCACGGATGACACCTGCGGATCGCAGCGCCTTTCCCGTGGATGCGAGGATTATTGAGTGGGAGCGCTACATGGGGCCGATACACCTGTCCGGGTTAAACCGTTATGCCTTAAAGGATCGGAAGACCGCCCAGAGTCAGGCTGAGGAAAACATCCGTGTCCCGAGCATCGTGAATATTCCTATCGCGAGTGGAAGCTTGGAACACGGGAAGGTGTAAAGTATTCGCAGGCTGCACCAGGTGTTATTCCATTTTCAAATCAAGCGCTACCTTTGTTGGCGTCGTCGGCGGCTTTCTCAATGTATATACTTCCGGGAGTGCATCCCCAAAGGGGGCACAATAAAAACAGATCATTTCCTTACCGGTGAGCTACGCCATTATGGCGTGGCGCACATACGCCTCGTTGCTTCCTCCTAGCCGCACCGAAGTGAGGCAGTTTCCAATATCCAGAGGGCATTGGATAATTCGACTTACAAAATTCAGTTCACGTTGCTCCTGAATTTTGAGTCTCATTACAACTAACGAATTCTAGTTTACTGCGTAACTTTAATTCGAGTTTCACTGCCGCCGCGGTATCATAATTGAATTGGGAAATGATGATGTTTGTTAACTCAACAATCAAAGATCAAGTAATAATGACTTGTCCGGATAGTGATTTTTATTTCTGGTTGCAATTCTAAATTTGCGAATAATGGATGTTGCCGCAATCAAACAATCAATGGATGTTAATGTAATGCCTTTGGTCTTGTAATATCTTCTTAGCTCTCCCGCCTTTATTGCAATATCCATCGTAACTAATTCTACGTTACAGGCATTTATAAAGTCCTGCGTCTTTATTTTCTCATTGTCACGCATACCGGCATGCAATTCATAAACAGATAAAATACTCAAGTGTGCCAAATCAGACCGGAAAAGCCTTGACAAAAGTTCTTTTGCGTAATTATTCCCTTTTAAGAAATCAATAGCCACATCTGTATCAATTATCACGGTCTGCATAATTACGCCCCTTATCACTTCTCAACGCATTAACTATATCAACACTATCTTTTTCTCGATCCTGCCAACTGCCGAAGCTATTGAGGGCTTTTTTTGTTTTTGCATCTTTGAGATATTTTCGTAAAGCCTCTGCCACAAGAGCCGATAAATTATTACCGGATACAGCTTTGGCTTCTTTTAAAAGATCATTGGGTAAAGTTACCGAAGCTCTAAGCATATTTCTTATCTCCTTTTTTGTTTAAGCATAATACTAAACGATATGATTGTCAAGTAATATGTATATATGTGATTACATGAGATGAGGAAAAACCCCCTCAAAATTCTGTTTGTGAAACCCTACTAATTCAGTGTTTGCAGTATACAAAAAGGCTGCGGATCGCCGTGCCTTCCCCAATGATGATACCGTGGCGGCTAGGAGGAAGCGACGAGGCATATTGTATACACGCGTGACCTTCAGGTTATACGTTGAGGAAGCCGACGACGACCCAGGCATGCGCCGGGCTTTGCTGCCAACAAAGGTAGCACTTGATTTGGAATTAGACTAAGACAGCGACAAGAGGTAAGTGCGGAGGTTCTTCTTGGCGTTGGTCAGATCTAATTTCCGGCGGATGTTGTTGCGGTGGAATTCGACGCCCCGTTCGGAAACATTTATCAGAGAGGCGATCTCCTTGGATGTTTTTCCTTCCCTCACCAGACCGGCCACCTGGATCTCCGTCGGGGTGAGGTTCAGGAAGCGGTTGGAGAGGCGGTGAAGGAACGGGGAAACGATGGTTTGGAGATTGGACTCGAGAATATCCGCATAGATACTCTGCCGGTCGTTGAGGCGGCAGCCCCGAAGACGTTCAAGGCAGGGGAGCAGCAGACCCCGGACATTGGCCAGGACCATCTCCTCCAACTCGTTCTTGTCCTTTTCCCGTTTTTCGAGCAGGACCTTCATCGCGATGTTTGTTTCTTCCAGGTGCAGGGCGTTGAGCTGAAGTTCCCGCTCCTTTTGCCGGAGGTTCTTATCGGCGAGTTTGCGTTCCTCGATTTCCCGGCGGAGTTTCTCGTTGGCCTCGGTCAGCGCGATCGTCCGCTCGGCCACCCGCTCTTCAAGTTCGTCTAACGTCTGTCGGAGGACCTCCTGCGCACGTATCTTCTCAGTGACATCCACAAAAGAACACATCAGGCAGATCGGCCGGCCCTGTTCGTCGGCAACAAGGTGAGCGGATAGTTGAACCGTCACGGCGCGCCCGTCCTTGGCCTTACCCTCGACTTCTCCCATCCAGTTGCCCTGCTCGAAGACATGCCGGAGAATCCGTTCGACCTCCTGTTCCGACTGGGCGAAGGTAAAGACGGTGAGACCGATGACCTCGGCAACATCGTCGCCACCCCAGAGACGGAGAAAGGCTTCGTTCACGTAGGTGATGCGGCCATCGAGGTCGCCGAAAGCGATGGCGTTGATGGAAGAGGCAATGGCATAGTCCTTGAGGCGCAGTTCCTCGAACGCCTGCCGGGAACGGGTGATATCCACGAAGGAACACAAAGTACAGACGGGTTCGCCGTCCTCGCCGCGGACAAGGCTTGCCGACAGGTGGACGACAATGCGCGAGCCGTCCTTCTTCCGCCCGGCCACCTCGCCGATCCAACTGCCCTTTTCCAAGACCTCAGCGAAGATAAGAGCCGCCTCCTCCTGGGAATCGGCAAATGTCAACATGGACCAGCCGAAAACCTCCTCCAGCGTATAGCCTATAAGGTCAATGGCGGCGGCATTTCCGTAGATCACACGGCCTTCAAGATCACCGAAAACAATGCCGTTAATGGAAGAGGCAATGGCGTGGTCCTTGAGGCGCAGTTCATCGAGCGCCTGTCGGGAACGGGTAATGTCGATGAAAGAGCACAAAGTACAGACGGGCTTGCCGTCCTCACCGCGGACAAGGCTCGCCGACAGGTGGACGACGAGGAGCGAACCGTCCTTCTTCCGCCCGGCCACCTCGCCGATCCAACTGCCCTTTTCGAGGACATGGGCTAAAATGAGAGCCGCCTCTTCCTGGTTATCGGCAAATGTCAACACGGACCAGCCGAGAACCTCTTCCAGCGTATAGCCTGTAAGGGTAATGGCGGCGGCATTTGCATAGGTCACCCGGCCTTCAATATCCCCGAAAGCGATGCCGTTGACGGCGGAGTCAATAGCAGANNGTACAGACAGGCTCGCCTTCCTCACCGCGGACGAGACTTGCCGACAGGTGGACGACGAGGAGCGAACCATCCTTCTTCCGCCCGGCCACCTCGCCGATCCAACTGCCCTTTTCGAGGACATAGGCTAAAATGAGAGC
>PLGI01000017.1:4792-9383 GCA_003139775.1 Syntrophaceae bacterium
CTCTTGATGCGCAACTCCTCGAGTAGGCGGGCGTGGCTGATATGATCGATCGACTTCTCCATGGGCATCCCTGACAATGCATTTTTAAATTTCTTTTAACTTCCCTACTGTCCCGGCGTTTTAGTGAGACGAGGATGTAAAGTATATAAAACAATGAGAATAAGCAATAAAAAGTTATTTAGGGATAGGAACAGGATGGCTGGATACGGCTCTAATAACAGGGGACATCATTCCATCATGGTCGTGCGCGTGATGCCTGATAAAAAGCTCCGGGACGGCGTCTCTTAATGCGATTTGACACCGGTGAGAATGCCCACATAGTTCGGATCGTAAGCGCCGAAATTGTACGTCCACGTCTCCGGACCCAGGCTGGGCAGGTTCAGGCTGAAACCCTTGCTGTTCGGCGGGGAAGAGACCAGTACCGTTTTGTCGAAGGTTCCATCGGCCGATACCGCAGAGGCGTTCCAGTCTTTGACGGGCGCTCCTGTCACGGAGGCATTCGTCCGGGCCAACTCCGCCTCGTCGACCTTCTTCATATCTGCAAAAGCCGGTGAAAGGAAGACGAAACATAAAACCGCAATGACCGGCAAGAAANNGCGTCTCTTAATGCGATTTGACCGAGGTTATGCCCCCCGTCATGCTCGAATTCCACTGTCCAAAATAGAACTGAAACGTTGTCTGGCCCTTGATGTTCAGATCCAGGTTGATAGCATCCCCCGTATCCTTGTTCATCTGTGGGGAATAAACAGAGTTGTTAAGGGTTTCATTGGTCTGCCACGTTTCCGGGATGACCGCGTCTTTTTCAACGCCGACGTTCCAGTCTTTGACGGGCGCTCCTGTCACGGAGGCATTCGTCCGGGCCAGCTCCGCCTCGTCGACCTTCTTCATATCTGCAAAAGCCGGGGCAAGGAGGACGAAGCATACGACCGCGATGACCGGTATAATCAGGCCAGGAAATAATCTGGAAAAAATGCACTTCATGGATGAACCCTCTTTTAACATGATTTATTATACAATTTTTATCGCCTGAATGCAAGACAAAAATTAAGGACTTTATGATGATTTCATGTTCTTTCGGTGGAAAGAGAAAATAATCCTCGCGGCGCAGGATTATTTAGGGGGAGATTTTCATATTTAAACGGTGGATCTGGATGCCGTCAATGGCGATAGGCCCGAAATCATTTCCGCCGAAGTTAACATCTGCCACACGGACGGTGCCGGCCATCGGCAGGCTCAGAGATATGTAAGTATTATTGCTGTTATCCGTCGCTACGTCCATCGTGGCGGGCGTATTGGAAGCATCGCCAATCGTCCCGATCTTGAAGAAGTTTGACGTCCCGCCGAACACCCATGTGGCGGGGTTCGCCGGATCATCCGACCCACCGGTGGCCGAACCGACGATGTGGATCCCGGAAAGGCTCAGGGCCGCCGGGGTGGTGTTGTACGTATAGGTCAGAGCGCTGGCAGAGATCGCCGTCGTATAGTTGAAGCTTATCCCGCTGGGGGCGTGCGCCCAGAGTTGGTAAACCGAAGGGCCTTGGCTCAGTGCGGCCAGGTTAATGGATCCCAGGGACTGTGCTATATAGGCGGAATCCGCGTCACTGTAATAGTTCAACACTAGATTACCCACGCTATACCAACGGGGGTTCATCTGGGAGGTATCCACCATCGTAATGAAGGTCCGGCCGCTGTTGTCCGTTGCCACATCAATGGTATTCGGCTGCAATACCACCGGGTTGGCAAGAGGGTCCCAAAGGGTGGCAAAGGAGAACGCGCCTCCCGCCCCGTTATCTATGTTAAAGTCGTACAACTGAATCCAGTTGGGGTTGATTTGCGTATCGGAGAAGCTTATGAGATTAAAGTGAATCAGTTCCGATCCGCTAAGCATGATCGACAGGCCGGCCTGACCCGTGATCCCCCTGAGGACCTCGTCGCTTAACTGCGATATTTGAGCCCGGACCGTCCCCGGCGTCAGGAACAATGACAAGATAAATATACACAGGATAGCGCCACGCCCCAATACGGCAAACATGGCTTTGCTGAAAAAGGAAGAAATGACGCGACAATGACTCAATGGCCTATATTCTGGCATTTCGATACCTTATCTCCTGATAAGTAATTTAATCATGGACCTTGACGTTTGTAAATACTTCTTTCGGGGTATTTATTATGGTCACATAATAGAAACGACATCTGGTTTATAAAATCCCTCCTAACCTCCCTTTACGAAAGGGAGGTACTCCCCTCNNCTTAAATCATTTCACGATCTCGATCTCGTAACGGACAAACCCCTGGTTGGCCAGGGCCAGTGTATGAAGGTGCGTGGCGTCGGTAAATACCAGCGAGGTGCCCTTGACGATGGCCTCGAATCTATTCGAGGCTTCCTCTCCATCCACAACGATAAACCAAGCCCCGCCTGACAACGCTGCGTAGGCCAAATGTTTCGAATCGGGGCTGAATGCCGGAATGGATACGCCGTCATAGGCCTTTCCCTCTTTTCCGTCAATAACCATACTCCACTTGCCGTCTTTCAGCGCCATATAGAACATGCGCCGCGAATCGGGGCTGAAGGCCGGCAGCGTCACCTTGTCATAGGCATTGCCCTCGACACCATCCCTGACGACCAGCCACTTGCCCGCTTTTTGCGCCCCGTAGGCCAGATGAGCGGAGTCAGAGCTGTAAAGAGGGACAAGAATCGCATCATACTTTGTGCCGGCCTTGCCGTCCACCACCATAAACCCTTTTTTCCCGTCCGTGGCGGAATACGCGACATGTCTTGAATTGGGGCTGAATTCCAGGTAACCCAGCTCTGTGAAGGTCGGGCCTTCCTGGCCGTCAATGACTATCAAGCTCTTTTCGCCTTTGACCGCCAGATAGGCGACACGGGATGAGTCCCGGCTGAAGACGGCAATGGCCACCCCATCGTAAGGCGGACCTTCTTTCCCGTTTGTCACCATGAACCATTTTTTGCCCTTTTTGGCGGTGTACGCCACTTGCCTGGAGTCCGGACTGTAACTGCATACCGTGATCTCATCGTAGCTCGGCTCGGCCTTGTTGTTTTCGACGAAAACAAATTTATCGCCCTGTTTGCCGATATAGCCCAAACGGGAAGAGTCGAGGCTGTATACCGGCCCAGAGGTCACATCATACTCCGTCCCCTTCTTGCTGTCCGCGACCATAAACATCTTTTTACCGTTCATCGCCACGTAGGCCACATGGGCGGAATCCGGACTGAAGGCCGGGCTGTTAAGTTTCTGGACGATGTAGTCATATGCTTTTTCCTTTTTACCATCCACCACTACAAACTGATGGTCTCCCTCTTTGGCCACATAGGCCATCCGCTTTGAATCCGGGCTGACGACCGGCACAAATACCGCATCGTACCTCTCGCCTTCCTTTCCGTCATGGACGATGAGCCATTTTGCACCCTTTTTGGCGATGTAGGCCACGTGCTTTGAATCCTTGCTGAAAATCGGGGTATCTTTGCCGATACTGTCAAACGTGGGGGATATTTGGCCATTCTCGATGACGGCAAATTTATTCCCCTTGCGGGCCATGAAAGCCATCCGGGTAGAATCGGGGCTTATCCTCAGGGAGGGAACATACATCTCCCAGTCGGCATAGACTTTGCCGAGAGAGATGTTTTTTTCGACTAGCTTCGGCTCCGCCGCGATGGCTAAGCCTGCGTAAATGACCGGTATAATCAGGACAAAAAATAATATGGAATAAATACGCTTCATGGATGAAACTCCTTTTAAAATGGCAGTGGTTCTTCATACAATTTTTATCGCTGGAATGCAAGAAAAAATATCCCGCGTCGCTTCGCTCCTGGGATAATTTCCAATAGCCCTTGGCTATTGGATAGTTCGACTTACTCTTCCTATAGTCAGAGAGTCTCACTATGACTAACGCTTTAATGAGCCTTGATTTTCCGAAACGTAGTGATCGGAAAATCTTAGAGCGAATTATCCCGCCACCTTCAGGTGGCAGGGACAAACTTCATTTCATTCGCCCTTACCCTTAGCGAGTGTCATTAAAAAGGGCAGGGGGAACGTTCCCCCTGCCCGGTAAAACATGACCCAAACTTCAGGTCGATACTTCAAGGCTGGATTTAGTGAGCTGCTATATCAACCCAACCGTTCATCGTAGCCTGGATACCCGTGGCAGAAATCATGCCCAGCGTACCCTTAGCAGCGCTGTTCAATGCCGCTGTCTGGTCGAGGACTACGTTAGCCGACAATGAGCCAATGCCGACCACGAGGTTGTTATTATTGGAAAGCTTCCCGGTACCGTCGCCGAGGCCGATATGTACAAAGCTGCTGCTCATGTTATGAGTGGCATAGCCAGCATACATAACCTCTGCATTGGTCATGGTAGAGGATACAACGGCTGCATCTACAGTTGCCACGTCAATGGTTACTAAACCACTAAGTGTCAGTCCGGTAATTGTGAAGTTCGTCAAGCCAACAAAACCTGCTTTGTCGGAAAGGCCAGCAGCCTCGCCCCATGAAACTGTGAACGAGCTAACGTCAATAGACAAACTACCACCCAAACCACCCAATAAAATCATTACGCCTGAACCATGTTCGGG
>PLGI01000183.1 GCA_003139775.1 Syntrophaceae bacterium
ACGGCATACCCTACAAGTCCGCACATTTGCAATGAGATGGATATTAATGATTATGGAAGAAATGTTGAAAAACCAATATAGAGTCAAGTATAGCTCAGGACAACTAGCCAAATAACTTATATTTCAAGACTTGATATACATACTATTCTTTCTTCTGCGGACCGAATTTCAATTGATAGCCAATGTAAACAGAGAGGTAGTTGGGGCCGCTAATATCCTGTCCTATAGACAGCAGCATATGATGGTTTTCGGTTATGTTGATGACGGCACCCACAGTGTATCCGGTGGTATCGTTGCTGTTGGAAGAGCTTGCTGTTTTGTAATAGAGTTCCGTTCCCAGCGTCAGCGCTTTATTGATGTCGCGCTGAATCAGCCACCCGAACTGCCACCAGTCCTTGTTTCCCTCGCCGGGATTAATCCAGTATCCTCCTCCCCCATAGGTTGTCCATGCCCCCCAACTTTTCTGTAACCAAATGGGAAGAAAATATTGGGTTTTACCGTTTCCTAAATCCTCATTGGAATCACCGGTTGGTAGCTCAATCAGGGGAAATATTCCCACTTGAGGAATGTGATCCGTTTCCTGAATAAAACGATATTTGACTCCCAATTCCGTATCTCCATAACCATACTGTGACCCTGACCCTTCCGGCTTCACATAGACAAGAGGTGCGATTAAATGAATTTGAACATTCGGCATTATGCCATAATTTATTTCGAGATGAGGTAGCGTAGCTGAATCCTGGTCTCGATCATGCATGTATTGCGTGGCGATGTATACTTCCCAGTGCTGGTATTCCACTGGTTCTGGGTCATCGGTGAGAAAAGGTGGACCAGCCATAGCGAGTTTGGGCATAAGCACGAAAACATTCCAGAATACTGTATTAAGAAAAATTACATATAGGATACTTCTTAGATGATAGCTTCTTGACTGGTTATTATATGTTCTAAAATATTGATTAACAGAAGATTGATTAAGTTTAAAGATAAACTTGGAATAAACTCTCATTCTATACTCCCTATAACTTTTAGTTATTTATTAGCGTTACCATTAATAATTGCGGGGCATTGTACTTAATTGATCAAATATTTTACTATTTTTTAAAGTTTATCTGCATGATATCTGTTTGTCAAGATCGTTGAGCTGGAAATATTTATGCTTTAAATGATATTAATACTTTTTCGCAACTTATATAATATTAGAATAGGTTATCCTTGAGCATACATCTTTCCCTTAGAAAAACATTACATGATTACTGATGATTATCGTTTATAATGTTGAATATTTTTCCGTGACAGCATTGTGTGGATTTCAGGAAGAAAGATAGCAGTTTATACACTTAAATAATCGTAACTTCCCTGACCCTTGTGTAAGTTAATACCCCAAAAACCTCTTTGTTTCAATTGGTAATGTATAATCAATCCTACTTTTCATGCAGGATGTCCATCCAGCGGATTGCCTCGGAATCAGTGATCTTTCCGAGATATATCTGTGTGGTCTTCAAGTCCTGATGCCTCAAGATTACTTTCGATACTACTTCCAAAGGGACACCATTTCTGCTGGCATATGTGGCTGAATATCTCCGAAGATCATGTGATGAAACGTTAACATTCAATTTGGTTCCCAAACCTTTTATCATGGATCTTGCCGTTGAATAGCAGATAGGAAATATCAGATTCTCTCCCTGAAAAGTATTCCCCTGTATGTATTCCGATAGTTTTCTTGATACGTTCTCCGGCATATAGGCCTTTTCCGCTTCTTTGCCCGATTTTGGTTCCCTAAGCGTAATGGTTCTGTCAAAAACATCAGATACCTTGATTTTCAATAATTCACCTATCCGTAATCCGCATCGAGCCTGAAGTTCTAATATCAATCGGTCACGATGACTTTTTGTATTGTATATCATTTCTTCAATTGTTTCTCGGTCGAGGATCTTTCGGAGTAAGTTTTTCGGCGCCTTGAAGGCTTTGCTGAGCAATGGTGTGTTACAGGGATTTCTCATATTGAGAGAGCGACGATCAATGATAAAGTTATAAAATGATTTTATCTGGGCATACCGAAGTCTGCGTATGGATTTGGAATGATTCTGTGTCACGTTTTCAAGAAATTGGAAAATCTCATCAGAGCTTATGTCCTCCAATGCTCTCTGTGTGTAAATAGCTTCAAACTTATCAAACAGGGTATTGTAGCTCTCTATTGTTTTCTTTTTGTTATTTGATTGAAGATAATATTTAAACAGAGTTATCGCTTCTTTTGTCATCATTGTGCACCTCCATATTATTTGCTTGTTAGGTCTTTGGCGTTCTGTAGATTATAGAATTTTCTGAAGGCTAAATATATGGATAATTATGGCTTTATTGGAGGACTGCAATATGCACCTACGAATCCATAGTATTTGGCAGTCATCAGAATTAAGGATTACCGTTTGTAATCTTTTACGGGATTGGTTTCCCTATCTCATATAAAATGATATCCTTTCTCCCGAAATAATCTCAGACAGGCATCTGCGACAGCATCGTCATAAAGAATTCCCTTATTTTTCTCGATATCTTCAAGAGTGTAGCGGTTCAAAGGAAAGTTAACAGATGAGGGATTAAAACAAGAGACGGTTTTAGGTTATAATAAATTTTTTGGAAAGGAAAAAAAGAGATGTTACATAAAGCCAAACAAGACCCAATAACTCAGTCGATCTGCAGATAACTCGATTACTACGTTCTGTCGCAAATAGGTATTCAAAACCTATCCAGCTTACTCGTGAGCATGGCTCCGGCCGACGACGCAACCAATAAAGATAGTGCTTTGATTTAGAATTGGAATAAGTACTTGTTGATTCCGTCAGCGGCCTGCCTGCCGTCCTGTATGGCATAAACAACGAGAGACGCTCCCCGCGACGAGTCGCCGGCGGAGAAAATCCCGTCAACACTGGTCATGCAATTCTCGTCAATTTTTATATTGCCCCGTGCGTCGAGCTCGACTTCCAGTTCCCGCACCAGGCCTGCATGAACAACGTGAACAAAGCCCATGGCGATGAGCACCAGATCGGCTTCCAGCTCGAATTCCGAACCGGGGACTTCGGTCATGACCTGCCTCCCATCTTCTCCCGTAGTCCATTCCACTTCTACCACCGTAAGCTTCTTGACGACACCCTGATCTCCAATAAATCTTTTTGTGGAGACATTCCACAACCGATCACATCCTTCCTCGTGAGAACTGGAGGTCTTCAGAAGCTTCGGCCACAACGGCCATGGTTCGAGGCCGGTACGGTGCTCGGGAGGTTTGGGCAGAAGTTCAAGCTGGATAACACATTTGGCGCCCTGGCGGATTGCCGTGCCGACACAGTCTGCGCCAGTGTCGCCGCCACCGATGACCACAACGTTTTTATCATAGGCGCGGATGAGATCGTCTTCCGGTATGGCATCGCCCTTCACGACTCTGTTTTGCTGGGTCAGATAATCCAACGCCAGATGAATGCCTTGAAGGTTTTTTCCTTCAATGGGCAGGTCGCGGACTTCCCGTGCGCCAACGGCGATACAGATCGCGTCAAATTCTTTGCGCAGCCCGGACACCGGAATGTCTTTTCCAACGGTGATGCCCGTCTTGATGATGAGCCCCTCCTCGATCAGAAGATTCACGCGCCGGTCGATGACATACTTATTGAGTTTAAAGTTCGGGATGCCATAGCGCAGATAGCCCCCCACACTGTCGGCCGATTCAAAGAGTGTTACGGTGTGCCCCGCCTTGTTCAACAGGTTGGCACACGCGAGGCCCGCAGGGCCGCCGCCGATCACGGCTACGGTCTTCCCGGTGCGATGCAAAGGTGGCTCTGGTTTCACCAGTCCCAGCGAAAAAGCCTTTTCAATGACCGCGAGCTCGTTTTGCCGGATGGTGACTGCATCGTCGCCGATCGCAAGCACACAGGAGGCTTCGCACAGGGCAGGGCAAACCCGGCCGGTGAATTCCGGGAAATTGTTTGTTTCCTGCAAAATGTCATAGGCCCCTTTCCAGTCACCCCGGTAGACCCGGTCCTGAAATTCCGGCATGACATTGGACACCGGGCACGCCCAGTGACAGAAAGGCACGCCGCAGTCCATGCACCGCGACGCCTGCAGCCGGCGCGCGTCATCCGGCAGGTGCTTTTCTTCTTCGCTATAATCGTTCACCCGCTCTTCCACCAGGCGGTAGCCGGCTTCCCGGCGTTTTACGTTAATGAAACCTTTCGGATCTCCCATATTAGTATGTCACTCCCAATTGTTCTTCTTCCCTGATGTGGGCAAGCTTCTCGTCGATCATCGCCAGTTTTATTTCATCCATGGCCCGCTTGTATTCAACCGGCATCACTTTGACAAACTTCGGAACGTGTTCGTGCCAGTTCAGCAGTATTTCTTTAGCCACGGTGCTGCCGGTATATTTTACATGCTTCTCCAGATACTCGATAATGAATTCCTGGTCCTCGAATTCCCGAAGCGGCGTGAGATTCACGATGCCTTTATTGCAAAAATAGTCAAAGGTCCCCTCACAGTCCAATACGTAGGCGATCCCGCCGCTCATGCCCGCGGCAAAATTCCGGCCCACAGTCCCGAGCACAATGATGCGCCCGCCGGTCATGTATTCGGCGCAATGGTCGCCCGCGCCCTCTACCACGGCTATCGCCCCGCTGTTGCGCACGCAAAAGCGTTCTCCGGAGATGCCGCGGATGAAAGCCTCGCCGGATGTGGCGCCATAAAGGACCGTGTTGCCGATGATGATATTTTTCTCCGGCACAAACGTGCTTCCCTCGGGAGGCGTCACAATGATCCTGCCGCCGGAAAGGCCCTTACCTAAATAATCATTAGCGTCCCCTTCAAGCCGGAAGGTGACGCCCCGGGCCAGAAACGCGCCGAAGCTCTGACCGGCACTGCCATGGAATACGCAGGAGATGGTTTCGTCCGGCAGACCCGCCTCGCCGAACCTTGTGGACACTTCATACGAAAGCATGGCTCCGGTTGCCCGCTGTGTATTGTTGATTGGGAGTTCGATGTATACCGGCGTCCGGCCTTCCCTCGCCAGCGCCGGAGCCGACTTTTCGATCAGGGTGCAGTCCAGGACATCATCAATTTTATGCCGCTGGGACAAAACGCAGTGCGTCGCATTTTCTTTCGCTTCCTCCGGGACATAGAGAAGAGGACTCGGATCGAGGGTCTTTGCTTTCCAGTGGTCAATGGACCGGATCGACAAAAGGTCTGTTCTTCCCACCAGATCGTCAAACGTCCGAATGCCAAGCGCAGCCATGATCTCGCGGACTTCCCGAACCATAAAGCGGAGGTAGTTGATTAGGAATTCGGGCTTGCCGGTAAACTTTTTCCGAAGCTCCGGGTCCTGGGTGGCCACGCCGACGGGGCAGGTATTCTGATGGCACTTACGCATCATCACACAGCCCAGGACGATCAGCGCCGAGGTCCCGAAGCCAAACTCTTCGGCGCCGAGCAGGGCGGCGATCACAATGTCGCGTCCTGTTTTGATCTGGCCGTCGGTCTGGAGCCGCACCCGGCCGCGCAGGTCGTTCATGACCAGGGTCTGATGCGTTTCAGCCAAACCGATCTCCCAGGGAAGTCCCGCGTGTTTGATTGAACTGATGGGGCTTGCGCCCGTGCCGCCCTCAAAGCCGCTGATGAGGATGTTGTCGGCATGCGCCTTGGCAACGCCTGCCGCTACGGTGCCCACGCCGCTTTCGGACACAAGCTTCACGCTGATGCGGGCATTCGGGTTGGCGTTTTTGAGATCGAAGATCAGCTGCGCCAGATCCTCGATGGAATAAATATCGTGATGAGGCGGCGGAGAGATAAGCGTCACTCCCGGCGTCGAGTGCCTGGTTTTGGCGATAATTGAATTGATCTTGAAGCCCGGCAACTGTCCACCTTCGCCGGGCTTGGCGCCCTGGGCCATCTTGATTTGCAACTCATCAGCATTCGCCAGATAATTGCTGGTAACGCCGAACCTCCCCGAGGCGATCTGTTTGATGGCGCTGCGGGTGGATGTTCCGTCCGGCCGCGGCACAAATCGGTCCGGATCTTCGCCGCCTTCGCCGGTGTTGCTCCGCCCGTGAATCGTATTCATGGCAATGGCGATCGTTTCATGCGCCTCTTTGGATATCGATCCGAAGGACATCGCGCCGGTGGTCAGGCGCCGGAGAATTTTTTCTTCCGGTTCCACGTCATCAATAGAGATCGGGGTCTGCGGCTGGAAGTTGAAAAGCCCTCGAATGAAATGAGGTTTGCACGTGTGGGCATTGGCGCTTTTTGAGAACTCTTTATACTTATCATAGTCACCGGTCCGCGTCGCCCATTGGAGCAGATAGATAGATTCGGGGTTCCAGGCATGGCGTTCGCCTTCCTTGCGGTACTTGTATACCCCCGGCGCCGCGAGCAGTCCCGGCCGCCCTTTGCAGGCGATGTCGTGCTGCATCAGGACTTCACGCTCGATTTCCACTATGCCAATGCCGCCGATCCGAGAGTCCGTACCGGTGAAATAGGTATCAATCAGTTCGCGCCCCAGTCCGATCGCCTCGAAGACCTGCGAGCCGCGATAGCTCCTGAGCGTGGAGGTTCCCATCTTTGAAATAACTTTCAGCAATCCTTTGTTAATGGCTTTGATGTAGTTTTCCTCGGCCTTCGGATACCGGATGTCCTTCAGTTCTTCCTTGTTGACCAGATTGTGGATCGTGGCAAAAGCCCCGTAGGGATTGACCGCGCTTGCGCCGTATCCGAAGAGGAGAGCGAAATGCATCACTTCACGCGCGTCGGCTGTTTCAATGATGAGGCCGATGTGGGTGCGTTTTTTCGTGCGGATCAGGTGATGATGAACGCCCGCGCAGGCCAGAAGCGATGGGATGGGAGCGTTGTCGCAGTCGGCATCCCGGTCCGAGAGAATGATATATGTATAGCCCTGGTCTATTTTTTCTTCCACACGGACGCATAAGCTGTCCAACGCCCTTTTCATGCTTCCCGGAGCGGTCTTCACCGGAAAGATCATGGGCAGGGTTGCGGCCCGGAATTCCGGCTTGCCATTTTCCCTGATGGTTTCCAGATTCCGGTTTGTAAAGATCGGGCTCTTGAATTTGATCATGCGGCAATGTTCAGGCGTTTCGTCAAGCAGGTTTTTCTGGGCGCCGATATAACTGGTCAGAGTCATGACCAGCTCTTCGCGTATCGGGTCGATGGGCGGGTTAGTGACCTGCGCAAAGCACTGTTTGAAATAATTGAAGAGGCGCTGGGGCTGATCGGAAAACACGGCGGCCGGCGTATCAGTCCCCATAGATCCGGTAGGCTCCTGAGCGGTTTCCACCATCGGGGTAATGATATCTTCGACATCCTCCCGGGAGTATCCATACAACAAATGCATTTCATGAAGTCGGTCTGCATCCATGGCCACCGCGACATCGCCCTTGACGTCGAGATCGTCGAGGTTGATCCGGTTCAGTTCTACCCAGAGCCGGTAGGGCTTGCGGGTGTAAATGGCGCGTTTGATCTCATCGTCGGGGATGATGCGTCCCTGTTCCATGTCGACTAAAAGCAGCTTGCCAGGCATGAGACGGCCCTTGTAGACGATTTCTTCCGGCAAAAAGGTCTGGACGCCGACTTCGGATCCCATGACAATCAGATCGTCTCTGGTGATCACGTAGCGGGAAGGTCTGAGGCCATTACGATCCAGGGTTCCGCCAACAAAGCGTCCGTTGCAGAAGACCATGGAGGCCGGTCCGTCCCAAGGCTCCATGAAGGTTGAGTGGTATTCATAAAAATACTTGAGTTCTTCGGGGATCGGATTTTTCTCGTTCCAGGATTCCGGGATGAGCATCATGAGGCTATGCGGCAGTGATCGGCCCGCAAAGTAGAGCATCTCGAGTGCGTTGTCAAAAGAAGCGGAATCGCTTTTCCCCGGCTCGATGACCGGCAATACTTTTCTCAGTTCCCGGCCGAAAACGTCGGAAACAAAAGAGGATTCCCTCGCTGACATCCAGAAGCGGTTTCCCTTGATGGTATTGATTTCGCCGTTATGGGCCAGCATCCTAAACGGCTGGGCCAGGTCCCATGACGGAAAAGTGTTGGTGCTGAACCGCGAGTGCACCAGCGCCACGGCGCTCGCCATGCGTGGATCCTGTAAATCAAGATAGTAGTGACGCAATTGCGTCGGCATCAGCATGCCCTTGTACACAATGGTTTTGTTCGATAATGAAGGGATATAGAAAAAATGTTTTTCCTTCAGAGATGAATTCCTGATAGTGTTTTCAATGACTTTACGGACGATATACAGCTTCCGTTCCAGGCTTTTTTGTTCCCCGCCGGATTGAATAGACACAAAAATCTGTTTCATCGCGGGTTCGGAGGCCCTGGAAATTTTCCCCAGCACCGAATTGTCGCAGACTATGTCACGCCACCCGACAGTTTTCATTCCTTCCTCATCAATGATACGTTCAAACTCACTTACACAGAATTGGGCTTCTTTCTTATTGCGGGGAAGAAACACAATGCCCGTCCCATAGAAACCCGATTCAGGCAGGTACGTTATTTCGTCTTTATATAGGCCGTGTGGGATTTGCATCAGGATCCCCGCACCATCACCTGTCTTGTTGTCCGCGCTTTCGGCCCCGCGATGCTCCATCCGTTCAAGCACCTCTATGCCGCGATTGATAATATCGTGCGACGGATCACCTTTGATATGCGCGACAAATCCGATCCCGCAGGAGTCGTGCTCATGAATGCGGTTGTAAAGTCCTCGTTGTCTGGGCAACCATTCTGACATGAAGAAAATTCTCCTGTATGTTTCTAATAGATTGTTTTTAAAGATGAAAAAAGCATACTTAATGTTCAAATGAGCGTAATACAGCAAGAAATTGAACAAGAACTTGTTTACGATAATAATTTATCCTAATATTGTGAAAGTATAGATAAAACATTATGGGGTGTCAACGAAAACCTACACCCATGAATACGTATCTTTGCTTGTTTATGAGTGAACTATAAATTTGTCGTGTATGTTAAGAAAAACATGACCCCAAAATACAGAGAACGATCCTGTTTATTACGGAATGAAATCTAGCATATTAGTCACGGTTGGCGATTTATTTCTTACAGGAAGTTCTCCGCAGGTTTCAGAGTTCGGAATATATCAATTACTCCGTTGCACCTTATAATCGTTAATCAACAAATATTTATTACGAAAAATGTTACATGGATTATGCTGGTGTTCACCTACTGTTTAATAGTGACGATTTTTCTATCCCGTTTTTAAACTTTGAACAGAATTTTTCTGCGTAGGATCTCCCGTAGAAACCCGTGTACTATTCCATTAAGCACCTACCTGAGTTCTTCACCTCATAACTTCAAACAGGCAATTATTAAATGTCTTTTCCTCTCTCGAAAAAATTACTGTATAATTGTATATTCACCTTTTCGTCCAGAACTTTTAATGGTATACTTTAGGCAAATAAATTCTTAAAGAAACAAAAATGGAAAATGACCAAGTGCATCCAATAAAGACTGAAAATACAACAAGTGGGGATTTAGCCTCGGAAAAAAAATTAAAACTTCTGCGCTATACTTTGGCAATCCTTTTTGCAATACTAATAATCCCCAATTTTTTTTATACAAGAGTTAATATTTCTACTGGATCTTTATTGACCACTTTTTTATTTTTTGTGCTTCCTATTATTGGCTTATTATCTAAAAAAACTTGGTCTTTCTATTATATTTATGTTGAAATTATAATTATATTTTTTATATTCAGACTTCTTTGGGAATTTAATAAATTCTGGAATCCTGGCCAGCCTAGCTTGCCTTTTTTTTACATAGATTTGTATTTTGCAGTTATTCTGGTGTTAACTATTATTCTTCATAGGTACCACTCGGTAAACAAAAAGCTTGGCATGACAAAACCATAACAATAAACAAACTAAATTTTTGATAAGAACTTGCTTTCATGGGAAGGGAGTATTAGGTATTTGCGATTGTATGTCAATGAAAAACTGGGCACAAAATGTGAGGAGTTCTATATTAGTGTTTAATTTGTGTATTACAGATTGAAACATACATGACAGCATTC
>PLGI01000141.1 GCA_003139775.1 Syntrophaceae bacterium
TTGGTACGTATAGCAGGAAGAAAGATTTACTGCCCATACTTAGACCTGCTGTCAAGATAACTTTGTCCTCGGAAATTAAATAATTATGGTATTATGATTAGATTGTAAAAATGAGGTGTCATTAATCCACTGCGTTGCGCTTCGGCGATTGTTCAACTTACCAATTCCAATGCGCTTCGTTTCGGGAAAGGTGTCATTAATCCCGCTTCACTTCGTTTCGCGGGATAATTCGACTTACAAAGATGACTGCGCTTCGTTTGTCATCTTTGAGTCTCATTAAAAAGGGGAAAGAAGTCCATTGTTATTTGCTTCTTTCCCCTTTATTTAAAATAGCAATTTACTTCTTACATGCCAATAATCTTCAGTAACGGATTGGCGAACAGGATGACCAGAGAAATAACCAGAGCATAAATAGCAACTGATTCTGTCATAGCCATACCAACCATCATGGTTAACATTATTTTACCTTGCGCTTCGGGATTTCTACCCGTGGCATTAGTTGCACCACTTGTTGCCTGACCAAGACCTAAGCCGGCGCCAATAGCACCCAATCCAATAGCAAGACCTGCTGCAAGTGCAAACATACCCGCCACAATTGCTTTTGTGTAATCAACTGTTCCCGCAGGAGCCTGAGCCGCAGCTTCCGGAGCAGCAAAAATAAAAGGTGCGCTAACTGCTACCATTACCATCGCCAACACTACATAGATCAAACTTTTTTTCATTTAAATTCTCCTTTAACAGTAGTTGATAATAATATTTTTCAAAACCCTTTGTTAAATCATCGCACCTCCTTTCTTTTAAATTTGACACTTACGGGTTTTGTAGTTTTTGTTTTTAACGATGTACATGCAAATTGTCAAGAAAAATTTCCAATTTCAACCAATAACTTGATTTTATTTTCCATGCAGGATAAAATTTATTTTATGCAGAAGCTAAACGACGAAGAAAAGATAATCGCTTGCCTCATTCAGGGCGATATTTCACTGGTAAAATATCCTTTTGAGAAAATGGGCGCGTCCTGTGGCATTTCCGCAACTGAAATTGTAAATATTTCTCAATCATTTCTTGAAAAAGGAATTATGCGCAAGTTCGGTGCTATCTTACGCCATCAAAAAGCAGGCTACGGAAAAAACGCACTGGTGGTATGGTCGGTGCCTGCGGATCAAATAGAAAAAGCAGGAAAAATATTTGCATCATTTCTTTTCGTTTCTCATTGCTACGAAAGGAATCCGGCCTTTAAAAAAAAATATAACATTTTTACCATGCTTCATTCCAAAGATGAAAACATCTTATCACTTATCAAGAACATGGCAACCGCAATAGATATAAATGATTATATAATATTGGAGAGTATTCAGGAATACAAAAAAATATCTCCGGAGTATTTTTAATGAACAAAACCAAATCAGATTATTTTGTCAAAGCACGCCAAATCATCGCGGGAGGCGTCAACAGTCCGGTTCGCGCTTGGAAAGCGGTTGGTGGCAAACCTGTTTTTGTGAGTCATGCAAAAGGAAGCAAAATTTACGATGTATCCGGCAAAGAATATATTGACTATGTTCTTTCTTGGGGACCAATGATTTTAGGACACGCCCATCCGAAAGTTATCGCTTCTATATGTGACACAGCAAAAAAAGGAACAAGTTTCGGCGCGCCAACTCAAGCCGAAACGCAAATGGCAAAATTAATCTCTGAGGCCATTCCTTCTATAAAACTTTTACGTATGACCAGCTCCGGCACAGAAGCGACTATGACGGCAATCCGTCTGGCGCGAGGCTTTACCGGCAGGAATTTGATTGCCAAATTTGACGGCTGCTATCACGGTCATGCCGACTCACTTTTGATTAAAGCCGGATCAGGCATAGCAACTTTAGGCATACCGGGTTCTCCGGGAATTCCCGCCGAACTTGCCCGGTTGACATTGAGCTTGCCGTATAATGATATGGACGCACTCCGAAAAGCAGTAAAACGCTACGGCTCGCAGCTGGCAGCAATTATTGTTGAGCCGGTGGCAGGCAACATGGGGGTTGTTCCTCCACGGAATGGATTTTTAGAAAAGCTCAGAGAACTCTCTACAAAATACGGTATAGTTTTAATCTTTGACGAAGTGATCACGGGGTTTCGTTTTACCTTCGGCGGCTATCAGAATTTGATAGGAGTAAAACCTGACTTGACTTGTTTGGGTAAAATCATCGGCGGGGGAATGCCAGTTGGCGCAGTTGGCGGTAAAAGAGAAATCATGGAAAAGCTTGCCCCCACCGGAGATGTCTATCAAGCGGGAACTCTTTCCGGGAATCCATTGGCAATGAGCGCAGGCTTAACTACACTCAATATTCTCAAAACAAAAAAAATTTCTTTTTCCGCACTGGATGACAAAACCAATCAGCTCTGCCGACAGATAGAAAACCTGTTTACAACCAAAGGCATTGCTGTTTGTATAAACCGCGTCCATTCGATGTTCACTATATTTTTCCAGCAAGGTCCGGTTTATGATTTAAATACTGCCCAAAAATCAGATACGGCGCTATTTGCCCGCTTTTTCCATGGCATGTTGAAACGAGGCGTTTGGCTGGCGCCGTCGCAATATGAGGCAGGATTTTTATCTTTTGCTCACACGAATAGAGATGTGGATCGTACAATTGATGCATGCTCAAAAACATTGAAAATTCTGTGACCAGCGCAGTGGAGCTCCCTCCGGCATGAGCCGGAAGTCCCTATAATAATGAGTCCTAAATTTCAGAAGCGAAGCGTACTGAAATCTGCTGGACGAATTATCCCGCGAAGCAGAGGATAATGCGACCTCCCGCAGGCTACGGCGCATTCCTTCGCTGGCTGGAACCGGGGTATTCCAAGACACGGGATTGACAAGTATCAATCAATCCTGTAATAGTTCTACCATATTCCATAAATTGTACTGAAATAATTGATTAGGAACCGAATTATGAAAAAAACTTTAACTGCTCAATCCTTTTTTGCCGGAAAAAACAAAATCGCCGTTATTGGTTTAGGATATGTGGGTTTGCCTTTGGCGGCGCACTTATCGCGACATTTTAATGTGATCGGTTATGATATCAGTGAAGCGAATGTTGCCGAATTAAAAAGAGGACACGACCGCACCATGGAGCTGTCCGATGGTGAATTAAAGAAAGCAAAAATCCAGTTTACTTCCAAACCGGCTGATCTTTCCGCATGCAAACTTTTTATCGTCGCCGTTCCCACGCCGGTTGACCATTTCCATGTTCCCGATCTTGGCGCGATAGAGAATGCATCGGCCATTATCGGCAGGCAAATGTCTTCCGGTTCATGTGTGGTCTATGAATCCACTGTGTATCCGGGGGTGACGGAAGATATTTGTGTTCCCGTACTGGAGCGAGAATCCAAGTTGAAATTTGGCAGAGATTTTACTGTGGGTTATTCTCCCGAACGCATTAACCCAGGCGATAAAGTCCATACAATCAGCAACACTGTTAAAATCATCTCCGCCTCTGACACGGCCACACTGAATTTACTTGAAGGCATCTACGGCGCGGTCGTCAAAGTCAATTTGCATCGTGCTTCATCAATAAAAGTTGCCGAAGCGGCCAAGGTCATCGAAAATACACAGCGCGATATCAATATCGCGCTGATGAACGAACTCGCCATTATTTTTAACAAAATGGGTATCGACACTCTGGAAGTTTTAGAGGCGGCAGGAACAAAATGGAATTTTCTTCCATTCCGGCCGGGTCTTGTCGGCGGTCATTGCATTGGCGTTGATCCGTATTATCTAACTTATAAAGCGGAAAGTATCGGTTATCGTCCGGAAGTAATTCTCTCCGGCCGTAGAATCAATGATAATATGGGCAAGTATGTGGCAGAGCGGGCCATTAAGATGATGATTGCCGCTGATATTCAGGTGCGTAAAGCTCGTGTGGCTGTTCTGGGTCTATCATTCAAAGAAAACGTCCCCGATTTGCGTAACACACGCGTTATCGATATCATCAATGAACTGAAGGATTACGGCGTAGAGGTTTTAGTTCATGATCCCCTGTCCGATCCTGAAGAAGCTCGTCAATACTATAACATTGAACTTGTTTCGCTAAAAGACATTAAAGATGTTGATGCCGTTGTTTTAGCGGTGGCACACCGCAATTATCAGGAAATGGGTCTTAAGCGTATTACTGGTCTGTGTCGCCAAGGCTATCCGATTTTACTCGATATCAAGGCTATTTTTGAACCGGAAACGGCAAGTTCAATAGGAATTAATTATTGGCGTTTATAATATTTACCCTTCATAAGGAGATAAAATGAAGAAAGCTTTCGTTACCGGCATTACAGGACAAGACGGCTCTTATTTAGCAGAGTTTTTATTGCACAAAGAGTACGAAGTTCATGGTTTGATCCGACGATCGAGCACTTTTAATACTGAACGAATTGATCACCTTTACCATGACTTCCATACGCCGGATACAAAATTATTTCTGCATTACGGTGATTTGAGTGTTTCCGGTCAGCTTATGGATTTGCTTCACTCTATACAGCCCGACGAAATTTATCATCTCGGAGCCCAAAGTCACGTGCGCGTGAGTTTTGACATGCCCGAATATACCGGCGATGTTACCGGATTAGGAACTTTGAGAATTTTAGAGGCAATACGCAAGACCGGCATCAAAACTAAATTTTATCAGGCATCATCGAGCGAAATGTTCGGTGCCGCATCACCGCCACAGAGTGAAAACACTACATTTCAACCACGCAGTCCTTATGCCGCCGCTAAAGTTTATGCTTATTATATTGTGCAAAACTACCGTGATGCTTACGGCCTTTTCGCTACTAATGGTATCCTTTTTAATCATGAATCACCGCGGCGCGGCGAAACGTTCGTCACTCGAAAAATCACCCGGGCCGCCACACAAATCAAATTGGGATTAAAAAACAAACTCTTCTTAGGGAATCTGGACGCTAAAAGAGACTGGGGTTTTGCGGGAGATTTTGTAGAAGCCATGTGGCTGATGCTGCAACAGGATAAGCCTGACGATTTTGTAATCGCCACTGGCGAAACTCATTCAGTGCGCGAATTCACAGAAAAAGTTTTCAGCAAGCTCAATCTGGACTATAATAAATATGTTTCTGTTGATCCTCGATATTTCCGTCCGACTGAAGTTGATATTCTACTGGGAGACGCCTCCAAAGCAAAAAAAGCACTCGGCTGGAAGCCAAAGGTCACTTTTGATGCTCTCATTGACATGATGATTGCGACCGACATGGAACTGGCAAAAAAAGAAAAAACTCTATTGGATGCAGGTTTTTCCTGTAACAATAGCGAGCGTCTTACTTAAATTGAATAAGAGGATTGTGCTGTGCTGAAAAACAAACGGATAACCGTCACAGGTGGCAAAGGCTTTTTGGGAAGCCATCTATTAAAGACATTAAAAGATTACGGCTATCGTCATATTACAATTGCCGATCGCCCCGAATATGATTTGACTGATATTGCTGATATTCGCCGCATGTATGAAGAAACTAGGCCCCAAATCGTTATTCACCTTGCCGCCAAGGTTGGAGGCATCGGCTTTAATCAGGAAAAGCCCGCCGAACTTTTTTATGATAATTTAATCATGGGCACGCAATTGCTCCACGAAGCCTATCTCCGAAATATTGAAAAATTTGTTGCTTTGGGAACAATTTGCGCTTACCCCAAATTTACTCCTGTCCCGTTTAAAGAAGAAGATATTTGGAATGGCTATCCGGAAGAAACCAACGCTCCTTACGGGTTGGCCAAAAAAATGATGCTGGTGCAGTCGCAAGCTTATCGCCAGCAATACGGTTTCAATTCCATTTTTTTACTTCCGGTAAACCTTTATGGTCCGGGAGATAATTTCGATCCCCGATCTTCCCACGTTATTCCCGCATTAATCAAAAAATGTTTTGATGCTATTGACAACCATTCGGACACATTGGAAGTATGGGGAACGGGCGCAGCTACCCGTGAATTTTTTTATGTGGAAGATGCAGCCGAAGCCATTTGTATGGCTATGAATGCTTATAATGAAAGCGAACCGATCAACATAGGCGCGGGCTTCGAAATATCGATAAAAGAGCTCACTGAACTGATTGCTAAACTTACTGGTTTTCAGGGGAAAATTATTTGGGATAAATCTAAACCCGATGGTCAGCCCCGCCGAATGCTTGACACAACTAAAGCATTAAAAGAATTCATGTTTACTGCCAAAACCAATTTAACCACGGGACTAATCAAAACTATTGACTGGTACAAAGAAAATCGTCATTTAATTAAATAATGAACGGCGGTCATTTTTTAATTGACTTGGCCTTTCTTACATGTTAAGGAGCGCTCCAGAAAATGGATAAAGAAACTCGAAAGTATGCCATGCAAATGGCTTTTGCCAGCAGCATCGGCATTGCCATGATTCTGGCGATTTTTGGTTGTCTTTTACTAGGAGTTTATTTAGATCGTAAATTTGACTCCGGTCATGTTTTCAGTGTTGTTTTTTTATTTATAGGTATTGCGGCCGGATTTCGTAATATATACGTTTTGATTGAAAAAAATTTTACGGATGAAGAATCAATAATAAAGAGTTTAAAAAGTGAACCTCATCGTCAAAGACCAGTTCCAAAGAAGAATTGAAATATTTAACTGGATTATTCTGGCAATCGTTTTTATTCCATCTTTAATCTTCTCTCCTATAAAATTTTCTCTCGGTGTGCTTTTGGGCGGTTTCATCAGCATTGTCAACTTCTATTGGATGGATCGCAGTTTGCGCAGCGCTTTTGAAAAAAATACCGGCAATATAAAAGGATTGGTAGTCGGTAAATATTTCTTACGCTTGACGCTGACCGCTATTGTTTTATATTTCTTGATTGCCTATAAAACCGTAAATTTTATTGGTTTAATTATCGGACTTTCCGTTGTGATAATCAACATCATTGCTATGGTGATCACCAACCTGACAAAAAATAACTTTCTTAAGGAGGTTAAGTAAAATATGCAACAGCTACTTTTTTTAGAAAATCATTATATTCCTGAACAAGTCACGTATACATTGTTTGTCTTCGTCATTTTGGTTCTACTTTCAGTATTGGCCACAAGACGTTTGGCGGTTTATCCCGGACAGACCCAAAATGTAATGGAAGTGATTATTGGTGGATTTGATGGTCTGCTGAATGAAATCATGGGAGATAACGGCAGAAAATTTTTCCCGCTGGTTGCAACTATAGGGCTATTTATTCTTTTCTCTAATCTTCTGGGTATAATCCCCGGGTTTGAATCTCCTACTTCAAATATTAATACTAATGCAGCCATGGCCATTATTGTTTTTCTCTCCACGCATGTCGTTGGACTTAAGGAGCATGGATTAAAATACTTCAAACAGTTCCTTGGACCGGTTTGGTGGCTAATACCTCTTATGCTGCCTATTGAAGTTATCAGCCATATATCACGACCGCTTTCTTTGACTTTCCGGTTATTCGGCAATATCAAAGGCGAAGATATCGTTCTTCTGGTTGTTCTTTTTCTGGTCCCATGGTTTGTTCCACTTCCTGTTTTCATACTGATGATTTTTACATCTTTGGTTCAAACTCTTGTTTTTATGCTCCTGACCATGATGTATATCGCGGGAGCCATGGAAGAAGGCCATTAATTTTGCTCGGCTTAAAAAATTTATAAACTTAGATTGCAACGGGAAATTTTGATAATCAGTAAATCAGGATTTCCCGTTGCTATTTATCATTAATTTGAACGCTTTCATATTTTTCTTAAATTTCTATTATTACAATAAATTAACTTGTATGTTTGTATTTAAGTATAAAAAGGTGCCAGTTGATGCTTGACGATTAAATTCAATCGTAATATTTATATCATTATGTAAACATTATTTTATAATCATTCGGGATTTTTATGCATCATTTGGGAATTAATATAGGCGCCTCTAGTGTTAAAGTCAGCATGCTGGAGGAAAATAATATTTTGTGGAGCGAAGTAGAGCCTCATGAAGGCAACTTTCTTCATACACTCGAAAAAATATTATCATCCCGTAATATCCCAGCCGATACTAAAGCTCTGGCCACCGGTACTGAGGGCAGACATCTTTTAAATATAAACAGCGTAATTGAACCTCTCTGTATCGAAGAGGCACTCCAACACCTTAATTATGAAGTTGATGCTATCGTTTCCCTGGGTGGCGAAAACCTAGCTGTTTATACCATCGATAAAAATAACAAAATAATAACGAGTTTTTCAGGCAACAAATGCGCCTCGGGTACCGGCGAATTTTTTAAACAGCAGCTTGCTCGAATGAATATGCGCCTCAATGATATTAATGCGATTCCTGAACAAAGCCGCGTGCTGAATCTTTCTTCGCGCTGTTCGGTATTTATGAAAAGTGACTGCACCCACCGCTTGAATAAAGGCGAGGCTAATAAGGGCGATATAGTCCTATCCTTGTCCGATGTAATGGCCGTTAAAGTGATTGACTTTATCAAAAGGGCGAAGATAACCAAGGGAAAGGTACTTCTTGTCGGCGGGGTCACACAAAATCAGTATCTCATTCGCTTTATCCGGGAGCGGATGCCGGAAATTAAATTCATAATTCATGATCAGGCTTCGTATTTCGAGGCTTACGGGGCGGCGCTTATGGCCGGGCATTCAGGAAGTATATTACCTTCTCTGAATAATCTTTTCAAACACAACAAAATTCAATTCAAACAATTTAAAAGTCTAAAAACGGCAGAAGGCAAAGTAACCTATTTACCCTCCAAAAAAGCCAAAGTCATCGTTGGAAGAGAATATATCCTTGGCGTTGACGGCGGATCAACCACGACCAAGGCCTGCTTAATTGATATAGAAACAAATGAAATTACAGCATCTTTCTATGGCCGCACACATGGCGACCCGGTCGTGGCACTAAAGAATTGTCTTGTTGAAATGAAAAAACAAATCAAAGAAGATACGGGCAATGATAAGGTCAGCATAACGCTTGCCGCGACAACCGGATCATCGAGAGAGCTTCTCGGCGTATTTTTGGAAACTCCGGCTGTATATAATGAGATCATCGCTCATGCCGTCGGCACCACTTTTTATAAAGATGATATTGATACACTATTTGAAATCGGCGGACAGGACGCCAAATATGTTTTTCTGAAGAATAAAGTTCCGATAGACTATGCCATGAACGAAGCCTGCTCTGCCGGAACAGGTTCGTTTTTGGAAGAATCGGCGCAGGGCGATTTGAATATCGCCAACGCCTGGGAAATCGGCGATATCGCCCTTGGGGCAAAAAAACCGCTAAAGTTCGGCGAACATTGTTCCGCGTTTATCAATTCGGATGTCCGCAATGCCATTCAGCAAGGCGCATTGCGTGAAGATATTACGGCTGGAATCGTCGTCTCTATTGTTTCCAACTATCTAAACAGAGTTGTCGGCAACAGAACCATCGGCAACAATATCGTCTTGCAGGGTGGCGTAGCCAAGAACAAAGCAGTGCCGTTGGCTTTTGCCATGTTACTCAATAAAGAAATTATTGTTCCTCCCGATCCCGAACTTATGGGTTGTTTTGGCGTAGGTTTGCTTGCCAAACAGAAATTAACAGAAGGCTTTCTGACGAAGACTTCCTACGATCTTGATCAAATACTTGCCACCGAGATTATTTATGAAAAGGAATTTCAGTGCAAGTCCTGCGATAATTTCTGTCCGATCCGCATTCTCAGCGTGAATAACAATAAGTATATGTTCGGCGGCAGATGTAATAAATATGCCAATATCAGGAAGAAAAAAATTATTAATGAGGCTGAGGTATCTGACTATATCGAACAGCGTAACAATCTTCTCTTTAAGGAATGCGCCCCCGATCCCGATAATTTTATCAAGAAAAAAGAATGCATTATAGGGATTCCCCGCTGTTTTTCCATTTATACCCTTTGGCCGCTCTACTCCTGGTTTTTTCATTCTTTAGGGGTGGAGACTTTTGTCTCGAAGAATATATCGCCTGAGGGAACGGCGCGGGTGGAAAGCGCCTATTGTTTTCCGGCGGAAATCGCCCATGGAGCTGTTCAGGATATATTTGACCGCAATCTGGATTATATCTTCCTGCCTCACTTCAAGGATATGGAAAGTTATGAAAAAGATTCTCCGGCAAATTTTTGCCCTATCACTCAAAGTTTACCTTATTATATTAAAAAGGCCTTTCCGGAAATTCCGGAGGATAAATATTTAGTTCCCGTGGTCAGTTTTATGTATGGCATGGAAAAGGCCAGCGAGTCCTTTATTGAGATGGGTTTTAAACTCGGGTTTACCGAAAGTGAATCTAAAAAAGCTTTTGCGATTGCCAATAGCAAACAAATGGAATTTTTTACCAAGTCAGCCGATCTCGGCAAAACCGCACTGGCCGAAGCGCGCAAGGCCAACAGACCGGTTATTGCTATTCTGGGCCGTCCTTATAACGCTTTTACGACTGATGCCAACATGGATATTCCGAAAAAATATACAACCTGCGGCTATACAGTTATTCCCTTTGACATTCTTCCTTTTACCAATGAATCAATCTATCCGAATATGTACTGGTATTATGGTCAGCAGGATATGAAGGCCAGTGTACTTTTAAAAAATGAAGATAATATCTACGTCACTTATATTTCCAATTTTTCCTGTGCGCCTGATTCTTTCCTACTGCATTACCTAAAATGGATAATGGGTACCAAACCTTTTTTAATTCTCGAATTGGATTCGCACACGTCCGATGCCGGCGTGGATACGCGCATTGAAGCATTTCTTGACATCATCGAAGGATATCGATCGAAGTTTACCGATATTCACGAGGAGAGATATGACAATGGTCTACGATTTATTAATAATCGGGATGAAGATATTCATATCAAGAATATCCTTACCGAAGAAAAGATTCCTATTAAAAACAATCCGCGGGTTAAAATTCTTCTCTCCAGTATGGGCAGGCTCTCAGCGGAACTTTTAGCGGCAATTGTCAGATCGTCTGGAATTAACACGGAAGCAATGCCCGTCCCTGATATACATACTCTGCAACTGGCACGGAATCATGCTTCCGGTAAGGAGTGCGTACCTTCACACCTTGTTTTAGGAAGCGTCCTTAAATATTTTTCCTCCGATAAATATCGCAAGGATGAAATCTATCTTTTATTTGTTCCCACCACTACCGGACCATGCCGTACAGGCCAGTATTTCGTCTTTTTTGAAAATATTTTTAAAGATTTGCGAATGGAAAATGTTGTCATCTTTTCTTTGGATTCGGACAACTCCTACAATGAGTTGGGCGCTGAATTTTCTAAATATGCATGGTGGGGATTTATTATCGGCGATTATATGAAAGACTTGGAAACATCCTTGAAAACTTGTGCAGCCGATCCGGTAAAAGCAATGATAGATTATGATAAAATCTGGCATAGGATGATCAGCGTTGCCGAACAAGATGTTACCAAAATCCTCCCCGTTTTAAAGGAAATATCCGGAGAAATTACAAAAATACCCTTAAAGAATAAAATAGATAAATATCCTAAAGTGCTGATTGTGGGCGAGATATATGTACGCCGTGACGATTTTGCCGTCAATGAATTGATTCAGCACTTCAGCAGACGCGGAATTATCAGCAAAGTATCGAGTGTCGCGGAATGGGTTTACTATTGCGATTTTGTCCGGAATTATGAACTCAAAAAAAGACTGAGTTTGCTTCCCTGGTATCGTCGGGTCTTTGCTAAGGAGTTTATGGATTTGATCAATTGGAACTTTGAACATGCTTACAAGCACAATGTGGAAAAAAAAGTCAGCGAGATACTGGCGTCAACTGGCTTGATTCCTGATTCTCCGCATAATATGCAGGAGATCATGAACAACACCGAAAAACATTTTGTGAGCCATGAGCTTTATTCGGAAATAAGCATATCGAGCGGTGTTGCCGCCACGGCAATGATGGACGGGTACTCCGGCATAGTGAATATTTCGCCTTTTGCCTGCCTCATCGGACGGGTAATCGAAGGGGTGTTGACTCCATGGGCCAGAGAACAAAAATATCCCATTATATCAATTGAAATTGACGGCAATCTTTTGCCTCCGAATGTCCTCAATAAACTGGAAATATTCATGCTCAACGTGCTGAGATTCAGGGGTAACGAGGATGTAAACACAATGATAGAAAAATAATCAGGTAAGAAAATCTCTTTAATATGAAGAAAGATATGACTGGAATAATTTTAGCCGGCGGCAAGAATTCCCGTATGGGAATCAACAAAGCGTTTCTTGAAATTGACGGAACCCGCCTGATTGATAATATTTTAGCCGTTTATCAAAAGATATTTTCTGAAATTATTATTGTTACCAATGACCCTCTGTCCTACACAGAATTCTCCGAGACACTTATTGTCACCGATATTTACAAAGAGAAGGGAGCTTTAGGTGGAATTTATACCGGTTTATTTTATGCCACATATGATTATTCTTTTGTTACCGCTTGCGACATGCCTTTTTTAAATGAAGATTTTATTATTTACCTAACCGGGCAAGCAGGTAAACATGACATTATTGTTCCCGAACTCCCTGAAGGCTTTCAGCCTCTACACGCCATCTATTCCCGAAATTGTCTTTCTCACATAAAAAAACTGCTGATCGCGGACAAACTCAAAATTGCCGGCTTTTATAAAGAAGTGCGACTGCTGAGTATTCCTGAAGAAAAGATTAAACCATTTAACAAAGACGGGCGTCTTTTCCTCAATGTCAACACTCCGGAAGATTTAAAAGCTCATCAATAGCAAATGAGTTTGTATATATTTAATCGCGGGTCGGTCTAGGCTGTACCCATTTTTTATTGTCCCCGTCATAATACCATTTATCAGGAAAGCCGCGGCGGCGGATGAAAGTAGGGTTATCGGCCCACCGCAAAGACTCTTTATAAGCATCGTGAATTTTGCGGAAGGTGGATGCCTGGCCGCCGGCATCAGGGTGATGAATTTTTACCTGCTGCCGGTAAGCATTTTTTATGATTTTACTCAAATCATGGGAATTAAGATCGGCCTTTTTAATTTTTAGATAATCTAAGACTTCTATTTTTATGGTGGGAATCCTTATCAATCTGGGGCGCTGTAATCCCTCCGAAATAGCACAGCGAGTTGCTAATTTCAAAATATGCTGGGAAGCCAGGTAATTTTTATTTGTCCGCTTTGACTCCGCCCACCAGGCATTGCCCAACGCATTGGTCATTATACTGAAATCCGCGGCAGGATTATTTCCTGCAGTGCGTTTACTTACATAACGGAATATTTCTTTAATCCCATGAGGAACAATATCCAGAATAATCATTGTGTCGGAAAAATAAAAAGTCGCATAGCGAGTATTTAATGTTTGCAGCAAACCGCTCCTCATATTGAGTTTCTGCCGCATATTCTGACGGCATTTGATCGAGCAGTACCGGCGGTTTTTAATATTTTCTGTCGTGCCGCATGAAAGACAGCGATTTTCATTTTCAGCGAAAGATTTACTTTTTATTAACATCTTTTATTGCCAGATAACCCTTCGCCAACGCTTTATTAACATGCAACACACCTTTATTCATATCCTTCATTGGATAATCCGGCATAATGGTCGGCAGATTGTCCGCCTCAATTTGTGTTTTAATAACCGATCCTACCGGCACATAGCGGCCATCGGCAACCTTGACACCCATTAAAATAACGCCGGGCTCAATAACGCAATTCTTTCCGACAAAGGATTTAAACACCAGCACCTTCATCCCGACAAAGGTATCATCCATAACCACGGCTGGTCCGTGAATCTGCACCTGATGTGCCAGTGAAACGCGATTGCCCACATAAACCGCGTATTTTTTACCGTTAACTTCCATCAGGTTCTTTTCCACCGTTTTCCCATCCAACGCTGTCTCCAGCGCATGAATCACAACACCATCCTGCACGTTGGTGTCATCGCCGACATAAAGCGGCTGACCTTCGTCGCCGCGTACACACGCCGTCGGCGCGACCATGACATTGTTTCCCAAAATGACATTGCCTATCACTGCCGCCAGCGGGTGAATATATGTGCCAGAGCCGATCACCGGCTCGGATACCTTTGCGCTGAAATCTGTTTTTACATTTTTTTCAATCATTTTCTGCCTCCGTTATTTATGTTTTGATCAAGACCGCCGATCTTCAGCCGGACTGAATATATTTGTTTTTCCTGCTGCAATAGTTCCCGCCAAACTTGCCCTACCCTCTTTTCAGTTTCAGAAAAGCTGCCCTCATTATCAATTACAATATCTGACAGTGAAATTTTTTCACTAATCGGCATCTGGCTTTTCAATCTTTTTTCTGCATCTTCTTTGCTCACACCATTGCGCGTCATCAGACGGCGAATCTGTTCTTTAGGTGCAATGAGAACCAACATGGTCAGATCAAACAGATTTTGCATGTTTCCTTCGAACAGAAGAGGAATGTCCGACAGAATAATAGCGTGTTTTTCTTTTTTGCCGATTTTCTCCAACCGCGCATGCCACTCTTGATAAACCAATGGATGAACAATATTGTTGAGCTCAATTAATTTCTCTTTGTCGGCAAATACAATGTTCCCCAGTTTAATGCGGTCTATTTTTTTATCCGGTTGAAGAATTCCTTCACCGAATTGATTGACGACTTCTCTCCACGCAGGCTTTTCCGGCTCCTGCACTTCGTGAGCTAGCCCGTCGAAATCAATCAAATGAGCTCCATGCTCCGCAAACATCGTTGCTACAGTTGATTTTCCACTGGCAATGCCGCCCGTTAATCCAACATTCAACATGATTTATTTCTTGTTTAAATTATAGATAATACGCAAACCATCCAGCGTCAGCATCTCTTCAATTTTATCAATGCTCTTTGTCTCCCGAGCTACAATCTGCGCTAAACCTCCCGTGGCAATCACGAGCGGATTGGTTTTCACTTCCGCTTTCATCCGCTCGACAATACCATCCACCAGTCCCGCGTAACCGAACATAATGCCCGCCTGCATGGCGCTTATCGTATCTTTCGTGATTACCGTTTTGGGTTTGCTAAACTCAACTCGCGGCAATTTTGAAGCCCTTTCAAAAAGCGCTTCGCTGGAAATCAGAATACCCGGGGCAATACAGCCGCCCATATACTCCCCTTTGGGAGAAATATAATCAAAGGTGGTTGCGGTGCCGAAGTCAACAATAATGGATTCTTTGTGGTATTTGTCATAAGCCGCGACAGCGTTGACAATTCTGTCCGCTCCTACTTCTTTCGGGTTATCATAAAAAATAGGCATCCCTGTTTTAATTCCGGGGCCGACGATCAGAGGCTTTATGTTAAAATACTTGATACATAGAGGCTCCAGAATATTGAGCATGGGCGGCACTACACAGGAAATAATAATTGCCGTGACTGCTTTGATCTCTTTAGCTTTCATCCGGCTGGACTGGTATAAATTATAAATTAGCACACCGTATTCATCAATGGTATGATCAATCTCCGTCCGGATACGCCAATCGTGCTGTAAAGAATCCTCATCAAAGAGCCCCAGAACCGTGTTTGTATTACCAACGTCAATAACTAAAAGCATACCCATCACCTCTTTACTATTGTCGCATCTCCTGCTGAGACTTTAAATTCTTTATTCCCCACCGCAAGAAGAATCAGGGAACCATCCTCATCAAGGCCGGTGGTCTTGCCGTTCACAGCTTCTTCCCGAAACATTACCTGAACCGTCTGGCCGATCATCGGCGATATACTCAGCCATTTTTCTTTGATCCGGCCGAACCCATCTTTCAGTAGCTGCTTATACCATTTTGCCAGATTTTCATACAGGCTAATTATCAATTCCTGACGGGATATTTCCCTGCCGGTTTCTATAGCCAAAGAAGTCGCTAAATTGCATATTTCCTTTGGAAATTGACCATAACTGATGTTCACATTAATGCCCATGCCCAATACAATGAAATCAACTTCGCCGACAGCGGTTTTCACTTGCGACAGGATGCCGCACACTTTTTTCCCGTCGATCAGAACATCATTAGGCCATTTAAGTTTAATCCTGTCAGGACAATAACTCTCCAAAACTTCGGCTACAGCAACACCGGCTAATATTGACATCTGCGGAGTTCTGGAAGGCGTTATTTCCGGCCGTAAGATAATCGAAGTGTAAATATTACTGCCTGCAGGTGAATGCCAGACCCTCTGCATGCGGCCCTTGCCCGTGCTCTGGCTATTCGCTATCAACGCCGTCCCTTCCGGCGCTCCTGCCAATCCCAGACGAAACGCCTCGTCATTCGTCGAACCGATTTCTTCATAATAATGTAGTTGATGGCCGATAAACTTTCCGTTAAGCTGTTGTTTCAATATTTCGGGCTTCAAAATCATTAGTCTGTACCTTATTCGTTAAAGCTGTTTTTGGATCATAATTGATTTATATTAACATCGCTACAGGAAAATAATATAATATGAAGTTGCTTTCAAATATTAAGATATGAATTTTTGAAAGCTTACTTGGTATTATACCAAATCAATCAACTTCTTATTGTCTGATACCTAATTGGTATAAATTATTGTCAACAACCATGTAAACCTTTTAAGAATTAAAAAATAAATTTTCGAACATAGTTCTCTGGGATGCGGAAAAAACATCCTGCAATACGAAAATATTTGTCACATAAAAAATAATGTTTTATGATATTATGAAAAATATGGAAATACTAATGATTTTTCCGCACCCGTCGCCATTCTTTCTTCCTGTAATGTTGTTTTTCTTATTTTTCTAGTTCATACAATCTTTCCTCTGAAA
>PLGI01000187.1 GCA_003139775.1 Syntrophaceae bacterium
TTCGGATTGACGCTTATTCGAATCGTGGTATCCAACATCGCTCATAAGCCAAGTAAAGATTTTACCACTTGCATAATCCTCTAATGCAAACAAGACCCATGTATTTTTTTGGAGAAATGCTACAAAATCCGGTCTTATGTTGTCTTTAATTCAGGCTCACCTACTTCATCATCAGGAAGACAAAGCAATGGCTATCACCATTGATGAGTATTGATGATCCCCAAGTTACGAATATCTTCTGACCTTGTCAGAGTTTTTTTTGCACTTCCGCCCATACCTCTTTGACGTCCATAGGGGCAAAACCGGGCTTGTTGAACCTTTCTTTCCCGAGTTCATAGATGGTCTCGTTGTAGGGAGCATTTATCTTGTTCTGCCTGGCAAGTTTGAGGATGTACCCAGTCAGGGAATCAAGCTCTGAGCTCGTGCCGCCGCGCTGGATGATGTCCTGGCTCATGCTGGACATAACCATTTTGGCCACATTCTTCTTGAACAGGGGTCGTGTAAGAGACCGGGGAAGCAGCGCACTGGCTGTTAAAAGAAACCACGACGGCATACCGCCCAGCTTGCACTCTTTGTAGCCGGCGGCCTTCACAATCCGGACACCTTCATACAGCGTATTCGTAAGAAGCCTCTGAAATGTGTCTAGGTCGGATATCTCTTTGAATCCGTGCCCCACCAGGGTCGTAAGAGAATTGGTGAGGTTCACCACGATCTTGGAATGCACCGCATCCTGAAGATGTTCGGTGATGACAGTCTCGACACCCTGGTTGAAGATATCGGCAATAGCGTTCATCTCCGTCCGCAGGCTGTTATCCGGTGTACCAAGAACAAGAGGCCCTTTCTTCTGGTATCCCACCGTAACCGGATGGTCCATCCAGGCATTGAAGCTGACAACGCAGTAGATCACCCGAGAAAAGTATCTGGGCAAAATTTGCTGATTATCTACACCATTGGCCATGGAGACGATGATTACATCTTCTCGGGCATTGGCCTTGATCAATTTGGCAATGGCTTCGAGGCTGTAGTTCTTTACACCAATGACGATCACGTCCATGGATTTCAGCTCGGAAATATCTTCCATGACCTTTACGGGGACTGTTGTCATGGTCTTATCTTTTTTATCTCCCTGATAATGGCTTATGCCGCCGATCTTCAGCGCATCGAAAATTTTACCCTGGTCGAAAAAATAGGTTTCCTTGTGGAAGGGTGCCACCCAACCTCCGACAGATGCCCCTATGGCCCCTGTCCCGAAAAAGGCCATCTTCAGGTTATTGCTCGGTAATTTCATGCTGGCTTCATCTTCCAGATTGTAGCTGCTTACGGAAACGGTCTGGACCCATTCAGGCGCCAGGTTATTAGGGAGATCGAAACATGCCGACATATGTTCGGCATAGCGGGTCTGGAAGGGGCTTTCTTCTATCTCGAGCCTTTTCAGTAAAGGCGCGAAGGAGGTACCGCCCAGTTCTATGCAGGGGCTCTCAGGTTTCACATTCTTCTTGAACAGGAGCTGCATGTTCTTTTTCACATTGAATGTGGCCCGGAAATCCGTCCGGTTCTGCAGCAGTTTTCCTCCTCGCTGTGAATACAGGAACGATGAGACATCGAATTTGGTGGGGGTGCCATCCATGGAGATACTAAGAGACAGATATACGTTCCCGTTGTTATCCATAGCCTTAACGATGCAATTGCCGTCTTCACGATATATATCGATGTCCTGGGTTACCTTGGGCAGGCCCCAGATCGTGCGGCCCCTGATGGTGTTCTCCTTCGAGGTGACCGGCATTCCTGCAATATAGTAGCCGAAACGGCTGAATGAATCGGTGACCATGGGCAGGACAGGGACATTACAGCAGGGATCGACCATCACAGGTATGGCAATGGCAATCTCGTTGTACGGCCGTACGCCCATGACATTTTTATATTCGTAACAGGAAAAAGCCACCAGTGCGCGGCCCTTGGTCATCCTCACCGGCACTATTCTGGGACTCAACTGTTCGGCAATGAGGGCAGCAGCTTTTTCATAGGAGCACATTAATACGGCCACGGCGCAGCTCACATCTCCGTAGAAGGTGGGAAACAGATAATCCTTGGTCACACTTTCATTCATCCGGAGGGGCTGCGGTGCCTTGCGAAGGGTAAAGCGTTGGTAAAAATCATTGCTAAACTGAGTTCCGTTATCCAATGTTTTTTCTGGTACATCCCAAGTCGCTTTCATTATTTATCTCCTTTTCTTAAAGACTGACGGCCTCATCTTCGTTATGTAGTTTGATAAGAACTTGCGTTATTGACACAGGAGTATAGGGCAGCCATTCTTGTATGTCAATGATATCTTGGCCACAAATGTGGGCTGTTGGTGTTTGTCCCCAGGCGTAACTTATGTTTATCACGGATTGAAATCTTGCATCTTCATTGATGTTGTCGATTTTTTCAGTACAGGAAAAAGTGCTTTTTGAGTTTACTTACTACAATTATTTATCTTTCATTTTATCCAGTATGCGTTGGGCAGCCGAAGGTTATCTGCGGATCATTCCGCGGTACCGTGCATACTCCACCATGCGTCCAAACGCGAACATGGCGCGCTCCGGTGTGGGATAGCAAGGCACGCGCAGCGCAGCAAATCCCTCATGGATGTGGGCTATCTCCCTGGCTGTGCCGCCGTAGTAGCTTGCAAAGACCGGCTTGCCTGGATGATGGCTGAAAATTTCGGCAAATGCTTCGGAAATGTCGAACATGCTTTCCGGCATGAGCACTAAAATAATCAGCAGGGCATCTATGTCCTTCTGATCCAACATGCACCGAGCGATGTGGGCCATGGTCTTCTTCGAGCCGTGCTGCTCGATGGCAGACCAGGTGTCTATGGGATTGCGCACCGGGGCCCATGAAGGCATCACCTCGCCCAGTTTCTTGAGTGTGGCTGCTCTTAGATCAGGCAGAACAATGCCGTATTCCTCTGCGGCATCAGTGGCGGCGACGCAGCCCATGCCCGTGATGGAAAACACGCCCATACTGTTTCCCCGCGGCAGAGGGAGCTTTTCAAATGCTGACAGGGTATCGAAGAAGGCTTCGGGGTTGTGTGTCCGCACGAGGCCTGTTCTACGGCAGACCGCATCGAATACTGCGTCCGATCCGGCAAGCGAGCCCGTATGTGAAGCGACGGCGGCCGCTCCGGCCTCGCTGCGCCCGGCTTTCATCACCACCACCGGTTTTCTTTTACAGGCCATATCGGCAGCCCTGATGAAACACCGTCCATCAACCACGCCTTCCAGGTACATGCCGATGGTGGAGGTCGCGCTATCATCGGTCAGGTATTCCAGAAGGTCGCTTTCGTTGATGTCGCCTTTGTTGCCTATGCAGGCCACCTTGGCAAGCCCGAAGGGCTTGGTGTCTGCTATCCAGCGTGCCCAACCTGACGAGAAAACGCCTGACTGGCCGATGATCGACACGCCGCCGACCTTGATCGGATCAAGGCCCACGATGGAAGTGGACATGCCTGCGGATGGGTTGAGAGTGCCGATACTATTGGGCCCCATGATCCGGATGCCCGCCCGGCGCGCCTGTTCTATAATAACTTTTTGCTCCTTAGCGCCTGCTTCTCCCATGTCTGAGTAGCCGCCTGTGCTCAGGATGATGTTAGTGACTCCCTTGGCCTCGCAGTCCTCCAAAGCTTCCCGCACCGCGGCTTTGGGAATCACAATCATGGCCAAGTCCACCGGTGTCGGCACATCACAGACTCTGGCGTAGGAGGGCAGGCCAAGGATTTCCTTGACCGTTGGATTGATGGGATGAATGGCGCCCTTGAAACCAGCCTTCTGCAGATTGCGCAGGATGATGTTGCCCCCTTTACCCGGACTTCGTGAGGCACCGATAACAGCCATGGATGCCGGATTGAAAAATGGCGCCACTGTCACAGGGTCAGGACGTTTTTGGGAAGACCTGGAATGGCTGCCGTCCAACCGTACCAGAGCGTCTACGGCCATGGCCCCATCCTTGTAAGCAATGAAAGGATTCACATCGATTTCGAGAATGTCCGGACGCCCGGATATGAGTCGAGAGAGCGCCGAAACGGCACTGGCGATAGCTACAATATCCAGGGGCTCTTGAGAGTGGTAACCATCGAGAAGGGCTGCGCCTCTGAGGCGCCGGAGCATAGCGAGAGCGGTCGTGCTGTCCACCGGGGCAAGGTCGATGGCCGTGTCACGGAAAATTTCGGTGAATATGCCGCCGATGCCCACGAGGACCACAGGCCCGAACACGGGATCGCGTCTAACCCCCAGGATGAGTTCAGTGCCCGGCCGGGCCATCTTCTGCACCAGGAGCGCATGGGGAACATCAGAAAATCTATTGTTCATCTCCCGGACGGCCGAGTCCAGAGAGGACGCATCAGTGATATTCAGCGCAACTCCGCCCCGTTCAGTTTTGTGAGGAATGAACTCTGAACATATCTTGAGCGCCACTGGAAAACCCAGCAGATTGGCCGAAATTACAGCCTCCGAATAATCATTGGCCAGAATACCGTCAATGACAGGGATTCCCCCCTGCTTGAGCAAGGCTGCCCCTTTAAACTCGTTGAGTGTTGTGATGTTGTTTTTCAACAAGAAAATACCTCCTGATTTCATAAGCATGATTTACAGCTCACACTTGTAACCTGTCTCAAATAATTGTATCACATGTTAAGTTAGAGTTCAGCTTTTTTGATTATTTCCGAGTGAAATTTTGAGTTTCATTGAGCAGTTGTCCACATTTTTTCCATCCGACAACTTTGATTCCCTTTTGAGTGAAAGACTCTTCTCCGCTATAGATTAACGCCGGCACAACAGCCTTCTTACCGGCCAACGCGCGCCATTTTTCCAATCCCGCAAAAGCTTCATGTGTAAGGGTGCGGCCTGACTTAATCTCGATGGGCATCAATCCTGTTCCCTGCTCGACAATCAAATCAACTTCATTGCCGTTGCTGTCCCGCCAGAAATAAAATGACGGTTTTTTACCAAGGTTGAGTTTTGATTTAATAAGCTCTGAAATAATGAATGTCTCAAAGAGGTTGCCCCGCAATGGGTGGGTTATAATTTGCTCTGTTGTTCGAATGCCCAGCAACCATAGGGCCAGACCAACATCATAAAAATAAAGTTTGGGCATCCTGATCAGCCGTTTATTGAAATTGACGGAATGAGGCCGCAAAAGAAAAACCAGATAGCTCGCCTCCAACACCGATATCCAAGCCTTCGCGGTATTATGGGTAATGCCGCATTCTGTAGCCAGCGAAGAGAGGTTAAGCAACTGCCCCGTTCGCCCCGCGCAAAGTTTTATGAAACGCTGGAAGGTTTCCAGTTCATGAATTTTAAGCATCTGCCAAATATCGCGTTCAACATAGGCTGTCACGTAAGCGCTATACCAGCTAGAGGGATCCAACTTTCGATCATAAATCGGCGGATAGCTACCGGTTAACATCATGGTATCAATATTAACCGGCAGTTTGCCCGCGCCTGCCAGTTCGCGCGTGGAAAAAGGAAGCAACTCAACGAAAGCCGTACGTCCCGCAAGGGATTGAGTAATCCCCGACATGAGACCAAACTGCTGGGAACCTGTTAGAATATAAAGACCCATACTGCCGTCTTTATCTACATGTGTTTGAAGATAGGAAAGAATGCCGGGACAACGTTGAACTTCGTCCAGAACAGCGCCTTTGGGGAAACGCGCCAGAAAAGAACGTGGATCGTCATTGGCGGCCTGACGTAAATCAGGCTCTTCCAATGTAGCGTAAGGTTTGTTTCTAAAAACCATTCTGGCAAGAGTTGTTTTTCCTGATTGACGCGGCCCCGTTAAAGTAACAATGGGAAATCCACGCAGTAGTCTACGAATTGTTTTTTCGGCGATTCGACTAATCATGGCTGACATCTAACGGATGTTATGCAATTTGTCAATTACTTTTACAATTAGCATAAGGGGAATATTGGATTGCCACCCCCGATCAGTTCGAGGGCAGGCTGTGCGCAAGGCGCTCTTCGCAATGACAATCTCATCCGGCATTACCGTTATGTCTGTTTGATTCCGAATTATTAAGCTGTTCCCTCAATGCATCATTGTCTTTGTTAACCTTTTCCAGCTCATTTTTTAATTGCTTTTCCCGATCCATGAGTTCCCTGATTTTTGCCACCGTAAATGCCGTGGTCAGGAAGGTTAACCAACGTATCCACATCTCCCAGTAGATTAGATAGGCTTTCGAATATGGATGGTGCGAATAGTAATCAGACAGATACCAGCAGGCCGCTGACATGCATGCCATGATCAATCCGGCTTTCCTGCCGTTTAACCAGGCTGAGATGGAAACTGGAATAAAGTAGAAAATGAAAAAACCTAATTCATATCCCGTAATGTAATCTAGCCAGCCAATTACAAGCAAGGTTATAAAACTAATTATGTTGATGATGAGATGCCGTTTTCCGTTCATAAAGATCCGCTTAATCCAATATTTTTGATAAGAA
>PLGI01000096.1 GCA_003139775.1 Syntrophaceae bacterium
CTATAGCACCGATCAGTAACAGTATTCCAACCGGCCTGATTTATACCATGAATGTTGAACAAAGCCTTATTGAAGCTATGGGTTATGACAGGACGCTCATGGGTGTTGAAATGACATTTAAAAGATGTTTTGGAGCAGCTGAAACACTTATGGTCACAGATACATATCAGTTTGATGACTATTCAAAATATGAGACGTCAGGCTTGAATGAGGCAAGAAAGGCACAGAGGAAGTTAGAGGTTTTCCCGGAAGATTGCCGGAAGGCTTTTGAAATGGGTGTTAGGTTTGCAGGTCAAACGCCTAATTTTACAGAGGTCAGAAACATCTCTCTGCTAAGAAAGGAAAAATGACAATGTTGTATAGAACAATGAAGAAAAATGGCGACTCTCTTTCGATTCTGGGATTTGGTGCCATGCGGCTTGCCCAGAAAGATCAAAAGATAGATGAGGAGCGGGCGACCCGGCAAATACGAAGTGCGATCGACCAAGGAGTGAATTATGTGGATACCGCCTGGCCTTATCATGGAGGAGAAAGCGAATTGTTCTTGGGGCGAGCCCTAGCTGGAGGATATAGGGAAAAAGTACGTTTGGCCACAAAACTACCCTCCTGGCTGATAAAATCAAGGGAAGAAATGGACAGATATCTGGATGCCCAGTTAAAGAAACTAAATACCAACTACATTGACTATTATCTGCTTCATGGCTTGAACGGAGTTTTCTGGGATTCGTTGAATTCCTTAAATGTACTGGATTTTCTGGAGAAGGCGAAAAAGGATGGACGGATTGTCAATGCCGGATTTTCCTTTCATGGCGTTTTGGATGATTTCCGACGCATTGTGGATTCATACGACTGGGGATTCTGCCAGATTCAGTACAATTACTTGGACACGGAAAATCAGGCGGGCAAGAAGGGACTTGAGTACGCGGCATCCAAAGGATTGGGAGTAATTGTCATGGAACCCTTGCGGGGCGGCGATCTAGGCAGGCCATCTCCTCCTTCTGCTGTGGCTGCCGTATGGGATACAGGTGGACAAAAACGATCTCCTGTGGAATGGGCGTTGCGCTGGGTTTGGAACCACCCTGAGGTTACGGTTGTGCTTTCGGGAATGAATGAGGAGTCCCATATTGCTGAAAACATCGCTATTGCCGAGAATGCTCATCCAAATTCTCTTTCGGAGAGTGAGTTGCAGCTTATCGAAAAAGTGTCACAAACTTACCGTAAAATAATGAAAGTAGGTTGTACCGGCTGCGGTTATTGCCAGCCTTGCCCTGCCGGTGTTTTAATTCCCCGTTGTTTTGAAATCTATAACAATATGCATATGTACAACACAACTGCCGAGGCTCCATTCATGTATGTCATGAGAATGTGCGGCGCTCTAACCGGACAGCCGGGTTACGCTTCTCAATGCACTCAGTGTGAGGAATGCCTGGAAAAATGCCCGCAACAAATTGATATTCCCGCTTTTCTGGAAAAGGTAGCCGCGGAATTGGAGGGGCCCCATGTTGCGCAGATGGAACAAATGGTGAGGCAACATCTTTTTAAATCCATCGATTCCTGACAAAATCATCTTTGCCGCTCTTTCGTGTTGTGACTGATGCCATAAGAAGATAATCCTGGTTAAAACACAGGGTAGATTTTTCCTGAGAACGATTATTTTAAACGAAAATATTTATTGATGTGGGCGAGGAACACGGTTCTATGAGCGGCATCATAGAAAATGACAGAAAATCTAATGAGCCGCTAAAGCCGATCGTGGCCCTATTGGCCACCCCGGCTTAACGCTTCGTTGCGCCTTTCGAATAGTAATTAATAACGTCAAGAATTTTCAAAATCGTTTGTTTGTAGATACCGTTCTTGTCAAGCGCAAGTTGGCTTATAATTGGATCATACATTTTGCCTGATTTCAGGACTCCAAAGATAACATGAACCAATTTACGCATTATCGCACAGACAATTACTTTCCCATTTTTCCCTCTTTCTTTCAGTCGATTATAAAAAGTAATCATAACCGGATTGCATTGTATGGATATCAGTGCCGGCATATATAAGGCTTCTCTAAGCCTTGCATGTCCGATTTTACACAATCTTGGTTTGCCTTTAATGGATGACCCAGAAATAGTTTCCCTTGGTGCGAGCCCAATGAAGGCCACCATTTCTCGAAAATGGGTAAATTTATCAAGATTATCTAATTCTGCTAAAAGGTGAGGAATGGTTGCCTTACCAAGACCGGGAATAGAATCCAGCAAATCTTTCTTCTGTTTAAGGTGAGGATTTCTTCCTATGAGATCGGCGATTTGTTTTCGGATCCTTTCAATCTCTTGATCTAGATAAGAGACATGTTGTTTGATCAAGACAATAACTGATTCGTGTGCCGTGCTGATTCTATTTTTCTCCTGACTGCGCATATCGATTAAACTGTCAACCCGCCTGACTAGAGCTCTCAAGGATCTGATCTCAGGTGTTGGCGGAATCCATGCATCTGGCTTCATAGCCAGACAGAACCGGGCAATGATGCCTGCGTCAATCTTATCCGTTTTGGTGCGAATCAGTTCGCTCTGGGCAAAACCCTTGATTCGCGCAGGATCGACAATACTGACGATGTGACCAAGCATCATGAAGATAGATAGCTAAATCCTCTCCATAACCCCTGTGGCTTCCATACAGGCATGAATCTTTTGAACTCTCTGTTTATCCAGCCACATCATCAGAGTTTCAAAACCTTCAACCGAATTCTTACATGCCTTATGTTTTGTCTTCCCATCTAAAAGCAGCGCTACATCGAATTTCTTCTTGGCTATATCTATTCCCAAAATCGTTACTGACATATAAGGCCACCTCCTAAAGTTATAAATATTACAAATATTCACACTGGTAAAAAGCTTCGTTCTAATCAACCTTGCAAGTACAAACTCATTCTCCTCTGAGAAGGTTTATGATACTGTACGAGTTATTGAACAAAGCAATGGGAAAAGGATCTAATCTACAAAACATGCTCTCAGGCATCAGGTGAAAGACAGATTCACTTCTCCCATTTACTATGATATTTTATACCATACGCTAAATTATAAGAACATAAGGTGAACTGCTTAAAAGTGAATAGACTTAATATAACAGTGTTTGTAAAGATAAACATTGTTTAGGCCAATCTATTCTTCCCCAATCACAACTTTCCCACGTAAAACTTTTTTTTCTGCTTGCTGATGTTTAGCGGTGAGGATTTTTTCTTTTGCCCGTTTGTTGCGTTTTCTCTTTTGCCGGCGAATTTTTTCCAGCTTTTCTTTTGCATCAGCAATAAAACCTTTTTGCCGCAATTCAATCTTATCCAACAATAATCTTCGAGCTAAAAAACGATTTAATGACTGTGATCTTTCCCGCTGGCATTTTACAGCCAGACCGGTAGGAATGTGGACAAGATAAACACAGGAGGAACTTTTATTGACTTTTTGTCCCCCGGGACCGGAGGAGCGGATGAAGGATTCCTCAAATTCACTTTCCGCTACCCCCAACTCCATCATTCTGGCGGCGATAGCTCGTTCTTTTTCAGAGGAAACAGGCATGTTCGTTTTGATGAAGCTTAAGGAATGGAATAAATTTCATCGTCTATTAAGTGGATCCAGTTTTCCGTCAGAATTTCTCTGGCCTCTTCCAACTTGTCAACACCAATAATAACGATGGTCTCTTTTCCGATACGGTTAATTGTTGTGTAGAGATAAAGAATATTTATTTCTGCTTTGGCCAGTGGTTTCAATATAGCGTTAATGCCGCCCGCATGTAAGGGAACTTCGGCAGCTAAAACAGGAGTGACTTCAAAGTTGAAATTGTAGCTTTCCAGAAGCGCGGCAGCGCGGTCAGGATCATTGACTACAAGACGAACCCTGCTGTCTTCAGCGATGCTGGCGGCGGATACGGCTTTTGTACTTATATCTTCCGAGTCCAGTATATGGATAAGTTTGGCAAAAGAACCGGGCACGTTACCCAACAGAACGGAAATTTGTTTTACAGACATAAAAGTTATCCTTATTCGTGAAACTCCAATTACGAAAGCGAATCTTATAACCTAAAGGTCACACGTCGGAATTGGTAAGTTGTAATGAGACCCAAACTTCAGAAACAAAGTGCACTGAAGCTTGCAGGTCGAATTATCCCGCATAGCGGAGGGTATTAACCCGTGATTAATCTTTCACATAATCGAATCCGGCGGCAAAAGCTTTGCGGTTAATTTCCGCAAGAGATTTTTTTTTGCTGCCCATGATCGATTCCAGACTTTTTAAATAAATATCAGGAGAAACAACACCTGATATTTTTATGTATGCTCCCATCATGATGATATTGGCTACTTTGATATTACCCAGTTCCTGAGCAATATCAGCGCAGGGAATGCAAACAACTTTAACGTCCCGGCGGTTAGGACGATCATTAATAATGGATGAATTTAAAAAGATTGTTCCTCCTGAAGTAACTTTGTTTTGAAAAGTAAAAAGGGAAGGGGAGTTCATAACAACAAGATAATTCGGTTCTGAAGCAACAGGAGAAGCGATTTCTTCGTCGCCTATCGCTATGGTACAGTTAGCTGTTCCGCCGCGCATCTCTGCGCCGTAAGCGGGAAGATAGGTTACATGGTAACCCTCATTCATTCCACTGTTGGCCAGACTGACTCCCATCATCAAGACACCCTGACCGCCAAATCCGGAAAAAATAGTTTTGACAAGCATTATGCATCCTCCGCAGTTTTTTTCGCCGCGGTAATATTATCTTTAAAGACATCGGGAGGAAATTCTTTGCTCATTACTTCATCAATCCATTTGCAGGAATTTATGGATGTCATTTTCCAGTTAGTCGGGCAGGGCGAAAGAATTTCAATAAGTGAAAAACCCTGTCCGTCAATTTGACATTGAAAAGCTTTCTTTATAGCTTTTTTTGTTTTGTTTACATTGGCCGGAGAATTTACCATGCATCTTTCCACGTATGTTACGCCTTTTAGTTGTGAAAATATTTCACTAACCTTAACGGGATAACCATCCAATGTTTTATTCCGGCCTAAAGGCGAGGTGGTTGTTTTTTGTTCCAGCATGGTTGTCGGCGCCATTTGCCCGCCGGTCATTCCATAAACAGCGTTATTGATAAATATAATAGTAATATTCTCACCGCGGTTGGCGGAATGAAAACTTTCGGCGATGCCTATTGCAGCAAGATCGCCGTCTCCCTGATAAGAAAAAACAACCCGGTCGGGAAGGGAACGTTTTATTGCCGATGCCATTGCCGGTCCGCGTCCATGCGGCGCTTCGATCATATCCACGTCAAAATAGTTATAAGCTAAAACGGCGCAACCCGCCGGCGGCACACCGATAGTGATTCCTCTGATATCCAGTTCGTCAATAACTTCGGCAATGATCCGATGGACAATACTGTGTCCGCATCCGGGACAATAATGGAAAATATTTTCTTTCAGGCTTTTCGGCCGTTGATAAACGGTTTTCACCATATAAGTTACCTTAAGAAATTAATCATTTTTATCGTAAACTCTTGCTATAACATTGGCAAGCTCTGCCGGTGTCGGTACCGCGCCGCCTGGGCGGCCATGAAATTCAATATCGGCATATCCCTGCAGGGCCAGCCTCACATCATCCAGCATTTGACCTGTGCTCATTTCAAAAACAAGATACTTTTTAACTTTTGCCGCCAAAGCACGTAATTGCAGTTCCGGGAAAGGCCAGAGTGTGATTGGCCGGAAAAGCCCCACATTCAGGCCATTATTCCGCAAACGTTTAATAGCTCCTTTCGCAATACGGGCGGCTGTTCCATAGGCCACAATAACCATCTGGGCGTCATCAATTTTATATTCTTCATGGCGCGGTTCATTTTTGGAAACAACTTCATACTTGCGCGCCAGTTTCCAGTTATGTTCCTCGCTGTCAATGGGATCAAGCAGTAGACCGCGGATAAACTTGCTTTTTCCTGTACCTGCGCCCTGAAGCATAAATTTTTTACTGTACACACGAGGTTTTGGTTTTTTAAAAATGACAGGTTCCATCATTTGACCCATCATTCCATCAGCCAGAATCATAACAGGATTACGGTATTTATCGGCAAGGTCAAAGGCGCTCATTGTTAAATCACCCAGTTCCTGACAGCTTGCAGGAGCTAAAACAATTGTACGATAGTCGCCATGCCCGCCACCGCGGGTAGCTTGAAAATAATCCCCTTGAGAAGGCCTGATATTGCCCAATCCCGGTCCGCCGCGCATGATGTTAACTATAATGCCGGGAAGTTCACAGGCGGCCATAGAGGAAATGCCTTCCTGCTTTAAAGAAATACCGGGACTTGATGATGAAGTCATGACCCTTAAACCTGCGGCGCTGGCACCGGCAATCATATTAATCGCTGCAATCTCACTTTCCGATTGGATAAAAATTCCGCCTTCAACATTACGCATATGCTCAGCCATGTATTCCGTAAGTTCATTCTGGGGAGTAATCGGATAACCGGCATAAAAACGGCATCCGGCACGGATTGCCGCCTCACCGATGATATTATTTCCAGACATCAATACTTTATTCACGGTAAACCTCGATAGCTACCTCCGGACACATCGTTGCGCACAGAGCGCAACCGGTGCATTCCTTTTCTTTATTTGTGCCTACAGGATGATAGCTATGGGAATTGTATTCTTTTGTAGTCACAATGTGACCTTTCGGGCAAAAGTGAATACAAAGGAGGCATTCTTTACAAATTTCTTTATTAATCTTAATTGATCCCTTCAAAATCAATCCCCAAAAAAAATTTTAATTAGCGCACGCTATCTTGCGTATAATTTTTAGAAAGTCAAGTTTTTTAAGATAACGGGTATTAAACCCAAATCCCGCGTCCCTGCCAACCAACTACGTTGGCGGGATTGTTCCTCTTACGCTTCGAGCTTCATTCCATTCGCTCTCAGCGAGAGTCACAATCGCTTCGCTCCTGGGATAATTCGACTAACGCTTCAAGCTTCATCCCAACTCGTCGGGATTCGTTTTTAGCGAATCTCATTAAAGTTTACTAATTTGAAACCCTTTTAGTTTTATAGCCACCGATCTTTGCAAAAGGTCTATAGAAACAACAAAAAGCTCCTTTTCGACATTGCTGCTTACGACAGTTCCCTCTATTCCGGCAAATGGCCCATCCATTATACGCGCCGATTCACCTTCCCGGGGAAATTGCATGGTAAAAATTTCCGTTTTTGAATTTACAAGGCGTCGGATAGCATCAATTTTGCTGTCCGGTACCGGTATGGGTTCAGAATTCTCTTTTTTCCCTAAAATACGCACAACGCCGGCGGTTTTTAAAATGGCCAACTTGGTTTCATTGTCTAAGGAAAAGGCTTCGGCAAAAATATATCCGGGGAAAAGGGGGGTAAAGATTTTCTTCTTCCTGTCTTTTTGCTTGCTCCATGATTCTATCTCGGGTAAAAAGGTCTTTATGTTCTTTTGGATAAGACCGGAATTTGCCTTGTATTCATGACGGCTTCTTGTATGTACGACGTACCACGACATTATAAAATACCCGTTAAACCTATTGTGCTTGTGTTTGGTAAAGTTATAATATTTGATGAAATTTTGCAATGGAGAAATAATGCAAGTTTTACATCTTGGCGGAATTAAATTAGCCTTAGGTGAAGGCGAGGAAGTGCTGGCGACAAAAGTTGCGGCGATTCTGGATATATCCATTGATGATATTGCCGCCATAGAAGTTATTAGAAAAGCAATAGATGCCCGTCGCCATAAGCCGCCTCATTTTGTTTATGCTCTTAGAATCAGCGTTTCCGAAGACATGAAGTTACCTGACAAATTCAACGAAGGTATGCAATTATTGCAAGAGAAAGATAAATCGGAGATTCCACTGCTTTTATCAGTTTATCCACCAAAGTTTCCCATTGTAGTTATCGGCAGCGGTCCGGCCGGTCTTTTTGCCGCTTATGTTCTTGCCCTCAGAGGTATTCCGTTATTACTGCTGGAAAGGGGCACACCTATAGAAAAACGAACAAAAGATGTGCAGGAATTTTTGGGGAAAGGTATTCTTAATCCCCAAAGCAATGTTCTTTTTGGCGAAGGAGGCGCGGGAACATTTTCCGATGGTAAGCTGACCAGCCGGACAAAGAATCCTTATTCTGCCTGGGTAAAAAAGATTTTAGTGGAAATGGGTGCGCCTCAAACAATTCTTACTGATGCCAAACCGCACATCGGCACTGACCGCCTCCGGGATGTAATCGTTAACTTACGAAAAAAACTCATCGCGATGGGTTGCGCAATTAGATTTTCAGCACAGGTGACAGATTTTGTAATTTCGCGAGAGACTGTCAGTGCATTGATCATTAATGAAAAAGAAGAGATTAGAGCTAATAATGTTGTTTTGGCTATTGGTCAGAGCGCCGATGATACTTATTGGAAACTCTTTGAGCGCGGCATTAAAATGGAGGCCAAACCATTTGCCATGGGATTGCGCGTGGAGCATCCACAGGAATTAATTAATTCCATTCAGTACGGTAAGTGGCATAATCATCCGCAATTGCCGCCAGCGGAATATTTCGTAACGGCAGCTATTCCCGATTTAAATCGTTCTGTATATACTTTTTGCATGTGTCCGGGCGGCTCAATTATAGGCTGCGGCGCTTTTGCCGGTTTTGTTATAACCAATGGCATGAGCAATGCCAAACGCTCCGGTGAATTTGCCAACAGCGCCATCGTGGTTAATGTTCGTGTTGATGATTTTGCGTCTCACGACCGGCCTCTCGGCGGTCTGAATTTTCGCAAAATGTGGGAAAGGAAAGCTTTTCTTTCAGGAGGAAGCAACTATCAGGCGCCGGCGCAAAAGATGATTAATTTTCTGCAGGACAAACCTGACGGTATTGTCGGGCGGACAAGTTTTCTTCCCGGCCTAAATCCCGCAGCGCTTCAGGATATATTGCCGGAATTTGTAACCGATTCTTTAAAGCGCGGCATCAAGGAATTCAATAAAAAGATGCCTGGATTTATTACTGAAGATGCCCATTTGATAGGAGTGGAGACGAGAACTTCATCGCCGGTGCGTATTTGCCGCCGCAGCGACGGACAAAGTGAAACTATCAGCGGCATTTATCCTTGCGGTGAAGGTGCCGGATATGCCGGTGGGATTATCAGCTCAGCGCTTGATGGAATCAAGGCCGCGCAAAATTTAATTGATAATTTAGCCCCCGCATGAGCGGGACTTATCCCGTTTATCGGAATTAAATTAAGCGGCTGTCGATTATAATATCATCACCTCGCCTTAACACCTTCTGAATAGATAATATTTTTGCCGCTCCCAGACTTCTGATATTTAGATCGCCTACCGCTTCGATTCCGCTACCTATTATTTTCGGCGCAATTATTGTTACCAGGCGGTTGGCTAAATTATTCTTTAATACGGAAGTGATGATTTGAGCGCCGCCTTCAATTAAGATCGAGGATATATTTCTTCGGACAAGTATTTTAAATAATTTTTTCAGATCAACATTTCCCTTTTTATCGGCTTTGATGGTTATTATTTCGACGCCTGAATCGGCAAGACGCTGAAATTGAGGATCAGCGGCGGTTTTAATTGTCGTAATAAGCGTTTTTGCCGAAGAAATGTTACGAAATATTTTGGCTTGCTTGGAAATATTTAATTCAGAATCAACAATGACGCGCAGGGGATTGCGGCCACGGACAAGACGCACCGTGAGCTCGGGATTATCTTTGATCACAGTTCCCGCGCCTACTAATATGGCATCGTGTGCCGCTCTGAGCTGATGAGTAAATTTTAAGGAAGCCTCAGAGCTTATCCATTGAGACTCTCCCGTTGCTGTCGCTATCCGCCCATCTAATGTCTGGGCGTATTTTATAGTAATAAATGGCATTCCAGTATCCATAAAATGGAAAAACACTTCATTAAGCTTATGGCATTCATTTTCCAGAACGCCCGTTTTAACCTCTATGCCACAGCTTTGTAGATAGTTGATGCCCTGACAGGAAACAAGAGGATTAGAATCAATTGTACCGATAACAACGCGAGCTACTTTATGTTCGATAATGCTATCTATACATGGGGGCGTCTTTCCTTCATGGCAACATGGTTCTAAGGTAACATAGAGGGTTGAGCCGGCGACATCTTCAGCGGAGTTTCTAAGCGCGTTGATTTCAGCATGATTTCCGCCGAAACGCTGATGATAACCCCGGCCGATGATCCGGCCGTTCTTAATGATGACGGCGCCAACCATGGGATTGGGGCTGACATAACCATGTCCTTTCCGGGCAAGAGCAATAGCCAATTTCATATAATATTCGTCATTCACATTATTCATAATCTAAATAATTACCTCATTACCTTTTAAGATGCAAAGAAATTTATTGTCGATAAGCATCCATATATGATAAGAAAAAAGTAAATTCAATATGTTCAAACTAAATTCTATTTAAGGAGCTAACATGAAAGGAGTTGTTCTCGCCGGTGGATTGGGCAGTAGGCTTTATCCTCTGACAAAAGTGACCAATAAACATTTGCTGCCAGTTTATAATGAACCGATGATTTATTATCCCATCAAAATTCTGGTCAATGCCGGGATTGAAGAAATATTGATTGTCACCGGTGGTAATAATGCCGGTGATTTTTTACGCCTGCTGGAAAACGGTAAAGACTTTGGTCTTAAGCACATCAATTATACTTATCAGCAGGGAGAGGGTGGCATTGCCGCGGCGTTGAGTCTTGCCGAACATTTTGCCGACAAAGACCAGATTGCCGTAGTATTAGGAGATAATATTATTGAAGGCAATATCCGGGCGGCGGCAGACGCATTCCGTAAGCAAAAAGAAGGCGCACGCATATTGCTGAAAGAAGTGTCTGATCCGCAAAGATTCGGCGTGCCTGTTTTTGAAGGGGAAAAAATTATTCGCGTGGAAGAAAAGCCAGCCAATCCTGCTTCTAACTATGCAGTGATAGGCATTTATATGTATGATTACCGGGTTTTTGAGTTTATCCGGTCATTGCAGCCTTCACAACGAGGCGAACTGGAGATTACCGATGTGAATAATTTTTATATTAGAGAAGGAAATATGCAGTGGGATGTGCTCAAAGGCTGGTGGTCGGACGCCGGAACATTTGAATCCTTGCAATCCGCCGGAAATATGGTGGCGAAGACGGGAGCTAACAAGATATGATTGATGGCGTAATAGTAAAAAAACTGAAAGTCATTCCCGATGAGCGCGGCCGTTTGATGGAAATCATGCGCGCTGATGATAACTTTTTTCAAAAGTTCGGTCAGGTCTATATGACCACAGCTTATCCGGGAGTAGTCAAGGGCTGGCACTATCACAAAAAGCAGGCCGATAATATGGCTGTGGTCAAGGGCATGATGAAAATAGTTCTTTACGACGGCCGTAAAGATTCAGCTACTTTCGGCGAAATTAACGAAATATTCGCCGGCTGCCATAATCCTGTTGTGGTGCATATTCCAGCTTTTGTTTACCACGGGTTTAAATGCATTTCCGAGGAAGAAGCCATGGTGATCAATACACCGACGGAAGTTTATAATTATAATGAGCCGGATGAGTATAGACTGCCCGCGCACGGCGGTGAGATAAAGTATGATTGGAGGAGGAAAGACGGATAAACGTGTAAAATCTGATATATTTGACAATGATTATATTTATAATATTTCTTGACTTTGATAATGTATTAAGTGTAAAATACAATCAAAGCTTGAGAAAGGCAAACCGCCTGAAAAGGTGGGACGCAAAGTTACTGGCCTAAGTCTTCTAAGTGGGATAAGGTGGCAGAACTGCCGGGCAACTTCAGAGTCGTCCAGCAATCCTGTCATGAAATCATAACGAATTTAAGAAGATAGACTGGAAATAATGTCATGTTTTTAAATTTATTTGTTTTCGTTTTTGGTGCTGTCGTCGGTAGTTTTTTGAATGTTTGTATTTTTCGCCTGCCGTCTGAAGCTTCGATTGTTAAGCCGCGTTCTCAATGTCCTTATTGTCATCATCCTATTCGTAATTGCGATAATATTCCCTTAATCAGCTTTATTATTCTGCGCGGCAGATGCCGTGATTGTGGTGGAAAGATTTCCTGGCGTTATCCGTTGGTGGAATTAATTACAGCGCTGCTGGCCCTTTTATTATTTTTAAAGTTTAGCCTCACATTAAGCTTCCTGATATTTTTCATTTTTACTGCTGTTTTAATTGTTATTACATTTATCGATTTGGATCATCAAATCATTCCTGATATTTTAACCTTGCCGGGAATACCCATATTTTTCCTGGCGGCAATTTTTTTATTGGATAGACCATGGAAAATTCCCTGGCTGGAGGCACTGCTGGGTTTATTAATCGGCGGCGGAATTCTTTTTTTGATTGCCTTTGTTTATGAATTAATCTCCAAGCGGGAAGGCATGGGCGGTGGCGACATTAAACTTCTGGCCATGATCGGTGGTTTTTTTGGCTGGAAATCGTTGATATTTATTCTATTGTTTAGTTCTTTTTCCGGGGCAATAGTTGGCATTACGGCGATGATTATCAAGAAGCAGGATATGAAATACGCGGTTCCTTTTGGTCCTTTTTTATCGGCAGCCGCAGTAGCCTATCTTTTTTGGGGTGATACCTTCATGCGGTTATTGGTTAGGGGATACTAGTTTATAAATAAAAGGTGAAAAAACAGGCAATATGGGTAAAAAAACAAATAAATTTATTAACATGAGTAAAAATAGAAGATTGACCCAAAATTTTTACATGGGTAAATAATGATTAAAAACAATGATTGGCAGTTTAATTACCAGAAATTAGATGAGAAAGCGTCTTTTGCGGGCATATGAATTGCGGTGTATTAATGCGGATAAGTGTAAATAAAATTGGGGCAGCAATGAAAGTTAAATCAGCAAAAGGTTTCAGCCTGATAGAATTGTTGACTGTGATAGCCATTATCGCAATTGTCGTAAGTATGGCATCTTTTACCTGGCAGCATTATGTAAATAACGCAAACCTGCGAACGGCGGCAAGAGAACTGGCCACGGATATTGCGCAGACGAAACAGAAGTCCGTCGGGGAAATGGTTCACTACCACATGACCATCAGTACGGGCACACCAGGAAACTACACTATTGAAAAATGGAATGCTGCCGACACCGCAATAGATACGACTATAGCTACTAGAAGCCCAACCGACTTCGGTGCGGGGTTGAGTATCAGCAGTACTACCTATCCAAGTAACATCATCAACTTTCAGCCGCGGGGAACCATTTCAGTTGGTGGAGTGGTTTTACAAAACAGCATAGGTTCCAATGCCACCATTACGAGTAATATTACAGGAAGAACATATGTTACGTTCGCTATGCAATAAAACAGGCATGGGCATGATAGAGGTGCTCATTGCCATTCTCTTGACCGCTGTAGGTTTAATGACAATTTTGAGTCTTCAATCTACGTCGTTGCGAACAGTGGGCAAGTCTGATTTTCTGGGCAGAGCGTCAGGAATCTTATATAACGAACTGGAAAGAAATGAAGCGTTCATCATGAATCCTTCGAATCTCGTAACCGCAGGAACCACCGGACCAACGCCGGTTTTAGTAAGCTATCAGCCAGCGGCTGTGGAAGGAGATATCACATTTCAAGTAACGACAGTAATTGACAACAATGGCCTTGGAGCTAATACTTGGCGGGTTACAGTTACAGTCACGTGGCCGCCATTGAACCCTACGGGAATAACCGAAAACATTGTGGTAGCAAGACAGGAAAGATATAGATTTTAGGTCAGATAAGGCAGGAGCGTTATGAGTGATAAGAGGGGATTTACCCTAGTTGAAATTTTGGTAGCTTTAGGTATCGGAGCAATCATGTTAGCGGCAATATATTCAATGGTAAATTTATCCCAGAATACAAGTTCCGGAGTGGAAAGAAGGGTTACCGCCCAACAGGATGAAAAAACCGCTTTGGAGCTTATGGCCATGGAAATAGGCATGGCATCTTACAATTCTTTCTTGACTAATATCTGGGTTGATCCGGCAAATTGTACCGCCTTATCCGCCAATCAGACTTATAAAGGGATTCAGGTAGCGACGGCAAATTCCATCACGATAGAAATGGATATTAATGATAATGGGAGTATCGGAGATGCTAATGAAATTATCAGCTACAACTATGACGCGGGTAACCTTTATATCACAAGAGAAACAAATTGCGGGGGGGCGCAGCCCTTTTTGGGAGATACTGCAGCAAGTGGAAACACAAGAAATGTAAGAGTGATCAATGGGGATGCTAGTATTTATAACCCGGTTATCCCTGTATTCAGGTATTTTGATGGAGATGGGATTGAGATTTTTCCCACGGCCGCGAATCCTGCGCCAATACCTAATATCCGGAGGATTGAGATTACCCTGGCGGTGGAAACTGAAAATCCAGATCTTAATAATGGACAACGCAAAAGAATGGTTTACTCAACAAGCGTAATCGTGAGAAACCACGTACCGGCAATGTAAAGACAAGAAGGTATTTATGTTCAAGTCGAAGAAATATTATATCAATTCAGAGAAGGGATTCGCCCTTGTTCTTGCTCTGATTGCCTGCCTGATTTTGGTTGCGCTGGGAGCGCTGGTCATCTATCTATCTACAGGGGATCTAACAACAAGCGGATCTATCCTTGGCAACAAGAGGGCTATGCTGGCGGCGGAAAAAGGAGTTGGCCGCGTGATACAAGAATTTAATGCTGGTACTATTCCTACCAGCGTACAAACTACTTCGGCGGATGATTTGGCTGTTGATCCGAATTCGACGTACCAGATTTCTATACCTTTTCGCACTGCTGCTCAGAACATGGTTGGATATTCCCCGCCCTGGGGGATGGCCACATATAGTATTGATGTGACAGGAAGCAATGCTGCTGCTGCATATAGCGGTAAACAGGTAACCATAGGAGTTGGTCTCGGATATGGGCCGATAGACACGTCTCTAATTTACAAGTAATAAACTTTTCTAAAAATGCTGTTTTTAACCTAGGAGGTAAGTAATATGTCAAAATATAGATTTGTTACAGGTTTAGTTGTTTTGCTGATATTTGCGTCTGTATCATTTAGTACAGCGTTAATGTCTACCTCTGGGGGATCAAGTACAGTTCCTCCACCCGCGCAGACTAAAATGCTTAAAGTTGTGGGAGTTGTGATAAAAATTTCTGGTAATACTCTTTATCTGGAAAACAATAAAAAATATGATCTGAGCAATGTCAAGGTTAGGTACAATAAAGGTAAAAAAATTGCTAAAAGTAAAAAAATTGCGGAGATGTTCTTTGTAAATAATGTTTTAAAAGAAGTATCAATTAAGTAGTTTAAAGACAATCAATGGGAGGTTTCCAATGAAGAAGGTAATGAAATTTGCCGTTCTTTTTATCGTGTTAGCAGAAATAATATGCCTAACGTCACTATATGTGCATAAAGCATACGCCGATGATCAGGATTTGTTCACGCAAGGCTCAACTTACATGCCTAATGTTTTGATTATTCTAGATAATTCCCAAAGTATGGATGAAGATTTCGTGGGAAATGTAGTTTGTCCTTGGGCAACTGGCAGCAGGTTAGTGGAAGCAAAAAGGGCACTTCAGGGGATTGTTAATCAATATATTGGTCAAATGAATATTGGTTTAATGACTTTCAACCTGCCAGCTGTTAGTGCCTATTATGAGCATAATTCGCCTTATTTTGTGTCTTATAACCCACAATCTTATTGCCCTAATCCACCTCCAGAATGTCAAAGTTACTGTGTAAACCAAGATGTGCCATCAGGCGCTATTTGTCAAGCATCGTGCTCTGCTCAGAACTCTGCCTTTAATATCGCTTACCAACCAGATTCAATCCTTCTTAATTCGTCCCTTGCGAATAGAACTTCGTATTGCCCTATTATATACCCTAAAACAAACAGTATACCTAATCCAACGGATCCATCTAATTACATTTATTATAACTTGCCGGGAACAATGTATAATACCAGTAATGATGGCATTAGCTTTGCTTATTCTCCGGGATATACTGCTGGCCAGTATAACTCGTCTGGTGGTTGGTTTTATAATACTTATAATATTTATTCGACTAAAACCGGACAGGTTGATGGCCTACCAGGATACAGCAACGAATGGTGGTCAGGTGCAGGCTTTACTCCTACGGACGAAGATTATGCTCTGGGATTTTCTAATTTCGGTCAGCAAATGATGTGGTATTATGTAGGCATGGGATGGTTTTCCAACACCTCACCCGGCAATGGTTACCTTAATGTCCCAGTTGCTACAAATCTAGCTAATAACTCTCAACTAAATAATTTAATGGCTGAACTGAACATGCAAGAAGGGAATCAGGCCGCCTATATGAGTTGCCTCTCTGCAATCAACTCTGGAAACGGAAATACCTGTCCTTATATTGTCAATGCCGGCTTAAAGCCGGTAGCTGGAACGCTTCAAACGGCAATTAATTATTTTCAAGGCAGCGGCAGTCCAATTCAAAGTTCATGTCAAAAGACTTTTGTTATTATTGTTACCACTGGACTACCCAGCGTTGATCAAAACGGGGTAGCGGGTTCGGCAGCGACTTTAATGCCTGCAGTTATTAGTAACATTGATGCATTGCGTGCTTTGCAATTGCAAATAGGATCTACAACTTATTCATTCAATATACACACCTACGTGTTAGGAATGGCAATAACTGCGGAAGCTGAACCGTACTTGAATAACATGGCTGTTCATGGCGGAACAGCGGTGAATGGACAGGCATTATATGCTAATAATATAGCCGAAATTGCCCCGCAATTGGACAATATTTTAAATGATATTTTAAGTCAATCATATTCTTTTTCTACTGCATCAATTTCCGCATCCCGCACAGTTGATGAAAATTTTATTTATGAAGCAACATTTGAACCTGTCTACACCTCTCCGTTCTGGAACGGATACCTAAAGAAGTGGTCATTAGCTGCCGATGGCAGCTTGAGTCAGGTGATATGGGATGCCGGTGCTGTGCTGCAGAGTACAAGTGCAGCGGATAGAAATATTAAGACATTAATTGGCGGAAGTCTTGTCAATTTTAAATCTTCCGATATTGATACTTCTACCCCTGTTTCCTATACGCATATGCAATATGCTGCCGACACTACTTCCAATGTTGTTGTCACCAATCAAGCCACTGCCGATAAAGTTATCAAATACATCAGGGGCTATGCTACGGATCCGGCGGATGGCACCGCTCTCAACCCTGATAACTGGAAGTTGGGTGATATCTTTCACTCGAGCCCGATTACTCTGGGAACGCCATCTCTATATTATCACGATATAATTGATACGAATAATGCTTTCGAGGCATACAGAAGTGCTCACCCGAGATCTAGTGCAGACGGTACACGGATGATTATTGCCGGCGCTAATGACGGGCAATTTCATGCTTTTAAAACATCGACAGGTGTTGAATTTTGGAGTTTTGTTCCACCGAATCTTTTATCTAAATTGCAAGATATTTACCACACGTCTATCCCATCATATCTTACGCATAATTTTTATGTCGATGGCCCGATAACTGCGACGGATGCCTGGCTGCCCGGTTCCTGGTCGGATGGGAGCGCGAAATATTCGGGAGATTGGAAAACTTTGGTAATGTTCAGTTTGGGAAAAAATGATCGTGATTATTCAAATACGGACAAATCCGCTGTTCGCCAGTCAACAAAATACTGGAGCTCTTCAGTCTCTTGCGATACCGGAATACAAGAAACATGGGATACAACCCATCTTAATTATTGCGGATACTATGCATTTGATTTTACCTGGGCTCCGGGCTCAGATCCGACATTTAAATGGACGCTCCAACCTACTGCAACCTACGCTCCATATCTGGGCGAGCCGTGGAGTGCCATTAGTACTGGACGAGTGAGAATTAATGGCAACGAAGTATGGATCGGTGTTATTGGAGGCGGTTACAACGCGGCATTGGCTTCCACCGACTTAAGAGGTAAAGGAATTCTTGTTTTTGATTTAAGAGATGGCACGCCAATCTGGTCTTTCACGTATGGTGCCGACACTAACAGCACTAATTCGAATATGACCTATGCTATTCCCTCGCAGGTTGCTCTGGTGGACAGTGATAATGACAATTTTATTGACCGAGCTTATTTTGGTGATATAAAAGGCAATATGTGGCAACTCAAGTTCTGTACAAAAGCAGATCTGACAAGCAATCCTAATTGTGGAACTTCCAGCTGGAAAGGTTCTTTACTTCTTGATAATATTTCCAGTTCAAATAACTTTCCAATTTACTACCCGCCTACCATGACCTGGGATCGTAATGGTGATTTTTGGATTTACTGGGCATCAGGCGATAAAATTGATCCGACGGGAGGCGGACCGGCCGCATGGGTTTATGGTTTAAAAGCGTTGCTTTGTAAGGATACAAATGGAAATCCTTCGCCCTGTGGAAGAAGTAATCTTTCTAATATAACAAGTGCTCAAAGCGCGTATTGTGGTAATGAAGCAACCGCAGTAGGTTGGGCTATCAATCTTGCCGGCCAAAGCGAGCAGGTCCTCGCTCCATTAACTGTCTTTAATAACATTTTATATTTTACTTCATTTGTACCGGCCTCAGGAAGCAGCAGTTTTTGTACAGAAACTGGCGAATCCTATTTATATGCAATTAGCGTCGACCCAGGCACAAGCGCAACTGGTTGCACTGTCGGGAACGGTGTAATTGATTTAAATGGTGACAGAAGCATAAGCGGCGGAGTTGGAATTGGGTCTGGGCCAACGATATCATATGGGCCGGGGACACCACCATCTATGTATATCACTTTTAGTGGCGCGGGTGGACAACAGGGGGGAACTGTAAGGTTTAACTATGTACCTCCTGCACCAGCATCATTGACGAACATGCGCTTCTGGAAGGATCGAAGATTAGAATAGCTATGTATTTGACTGATAGGTTGAGGAATCAACAAATTTTCTTGACATAAAGAGGATATCTTTTTATAGAAGCACTAATCACGGTTATGAACCCAAAGCAATCTTTGGGTTCATAACCTCCGCTGTGCGGGATTGTTCAACTTACCAAATTCCCTATACTTCGTTATGGAAATTGGAGTTTCACAAATAAATTAAATTAGGATTTACTTATGGGTAACGAAAAAAAATATTGCGCGATATGCGCCTGGCGCGGCAATTGTCAAAAACGTTTTAGTGTTGCCACGGATGCGCAGGGACTTGTTCATTGCCCGGATTACTCCCGCGATCTGTCCATTAAAGATCAGGATATCGACGCGGCGGTTAAAAAAGATCAACTAGCTTAACACGGGGGGGGTATAATTCGACTTTCAAACTTTAGCTTGTGACCTTCAGGTTATGCACTTCGTTTTTGAAGCTTGGATCTCATTACCCCAGATTATACGGGATAATTCGACCAGCAAGCTTCAGCGCACTCTGTTTCTGAAGCTTGGGTCTCATTAAAAATAAATAACAGTTCAACTTGCAGTGACAAGCAGCAAATGATAATTAAAGCTGCTTGTCATTTTTTTATAAGGTATCCGATTAAGCATGAAAAATAAGATTACAAAACTTTTGGAAAACGCTTTAAATATTTCTATCCAAAAAGGTCAGTTGCCCGAAGTTTCTTTACCCTACATGGAAGTGGAAGCCTCCGGCAATCCGGAGCATGGTGATTACGCCGCCAATGTCGCGCTGATTCTGGCGGCACAGGCCAAACAAAATCCGCGTAAAATTGCGCAAATAATTCAGGCAAATCTATCCGATCAGGAAAATATTATCGAAAAAACGCAAATAGCCGGTCCGGGTTTTATTAATTTTTTTATTAAAGATAATATCTGGCATCAAGCTCTCCGGAATATCGATGAACAGGAAGAAAAATACGGCTGTCTCGATATAGGCTTCGGCAAAAAAGTGCAGGTGGAATTTGTGAGCGCCAATCCCACTGGGCCATTGCATATTGGTCATGCCCGCGGCGCTGTCGTCGGCGATGTAATTACTAATTTGCTGACAACAGCCGGATATCGGATTTCCAAAGAATATTACATCAATGATGCCGGCAATCAGATGAATAATTTAGGTAAGTCTGTCCTGCTGCGTTACCGGGAACTATCGGGCGAGAAAATTGAATTTCCGGAAACCTGTTATCGCGGTGATTATATCAAAGATATCGCCGGCGGAATTATTAAAAAAGAAGGTAATAAATATCTAAATTCTAACGAAGAAGAAACTATCAGCTATTTTACCTCAATTGCCGGGCAGGCTATCTTGGAAGAAATTAAAGTTGATTTAAGGGATTTTGGCGTTGTCTTCGATGAATATTTCAGCGAAAAGGAATTGTATAAAAATAACGGCGTGACTAAACTTCTGGATAAATTGCAAAAGCAGGGGTTTGTTTATTCCGATGGTGAAACCTTGTGGTTTAAAACAACCGATTTTGGTGATGAAAAAGACAGGGTTGTTGTCCGCAAGAATGGCGAACCAACTTATTTTGCCGCCGACATTGCCTATCATCAAAATAAATTTTCCCGTGGTTTTGAGATGGTTATTGATATCTGGGGCGCGGATCACCACGGCTATATGCCGCGTCTCTGGGCCGGAATTCAAGCTCTGGGCTACGATAAGAACGCTTTAAAAATCATTCTGGTGCAACTGGTAAATTTACTCAGGGGTGGAGTTCCCGTGGCCATGTCCACGCGTTCCGGTGAATTTGTGACCTTACGGGAAGTCCTCGATGAAGTGGGCAGGGACGCCGCGCGCTATAATTTTCTCATGCGCCGTTGTGACAGCCATTTGGATTTTGATCTGGAATTGGCTAAAAAGCAATCCAGTGATAATCCGGTTTATTATGTGCAATATGCCCATGCGCGGATTTGCAGCATCATGAGAATGGCGCAGGAACGTGGCATTGCCCTGCCGGTTTATGCAGATATCGACCTCTCTTTTTTGAATGAGCCGGAAGAAAAAACTTTAATCAAATTGCTGGTGCGTTATCCGGAAACCATTTACGGCGCCGCCAAATCTTTAGAGCCGCACCGCATCACCTTTTATCTGAATGAATTAGCCGGAATTTTTCATAGCTATTATAATAAGAATAAGGTAATTTCAGAAAATGATCAGTTAACTGCGGCGAGGTTGTTTCTAGTAAAGGCAGTAAGAATTGTTTTACAAAATGCTTTGAAAATTTTAGGTGTGAGCGCGCTGGAAAAGATGTAATACCATTTCTAAATCAAATTGGTATAAATAATAATTCCAAAGTAGAATAGATGAAGTCCGGAAACATTAAGAACTTTGAATTAAAAGTAAGGAAAGCGGGATTAATCATCATCGTTGTCGGAATGGCCGTTCTTTTATGCACGGCTTTTTTGTTTGGTGTTGATGTTGGAAAAAATATTGATACTTATCCGGATAAAATTGCCGCGCTTCCCCAAAAAGCATTAGCGCTGGTCTGGCAGCCGGCTAAAATCAGGGCTGCCCGAAGCGCACCGGATAATAAAAACGGGCCAGGTCAAACTCAAACTCAGGAAAATATTGATCTGACATTTTACAATGACTTGACCAGTAAAAAAGGTATTCCAAAAGAACAACCGGTGCCGGAGAAACAACCAGTATCTTTCCCGCCTCAAAATGGGGAAGAAATAGTTGCAGGCAATTTTAACGTAGAAACTCAAAATCCGCCAGTACCGGTAAATGAGAAAACTAAGGAGAAGGGCGAACTTAAAGTAAAAGAGGTTGCGCCGTCTGTTGCTTCCAACAAGCAGAAATTCACAATTCAAGCCGCTTCTTTGAAGGATAAAACCGAAGCAAACAAAATGAATAAAAAAATAGCGTCATTAGGTTTTTTATCTCAAGTCATTAAAGTTGAGATTCCCGGAAAAGGGATTTTTTTTCGCGTGATTGTTTCCGGTTTCGAAAATAAAGTTCAGGCTCAGGAAGCAACGCTAAAAATTTCCCAAAAAACAGGAACAAGTTGTATTATCAAATGTGTTGATAATAAGGCGAAGAAAAACTAAAAAATATATCAGGTCACTTAACTATGTTTGAAAATCTATCTGAAAAATTAGAAAATATTTTTAAGAAACTAAAGGGCCGTGGAATTTTAAATGAGGAGAATGTCAATGCTTCGCTCAAAGAAATCCGCATGGCTCTTTTAGAAGCCGATGTTAATTTCAAGGTGGCTAAAGATTTTATCGAAGATATCCGGATGAGGGCAATCGGTAGAGAAGTTCTCGATAGCATTACTCCCGGCCAGCAAATAGTAAAAATTGTTCATGAACGTCTGGTTGATCTTATGGGAGGGGTTAGCGCAAATATTAAGTTCGGCGCCCGGATTCCCGCTCCGATCATGCTTGTCGGTTTACAGGGTTGCGGAAAAACAACAACTGCCGCAAAGCTGGCCCGCTTGTTATCTAAAGAACAAAAAAAGGTTTACCTTGTATCGGCGGACGTTTACCGCCCTGCCGCCATGGAACAATTAGCTGTGCTGGGAAAACAGATTAACGCGGGTGTCTTTGAAGCCAATGGTCTTAAAGACCCTGTGGAAATTTGTGTTCAGGCTGTGGAACGAGCCAAAAAAAATGGTTATGAAGTAATAATTATTGATACTGCCGGAAGGTTGCATATTGATGACCTTTTGATGGAAGAACTCAAAAATATTAAAGAAAAAGTCAACCCTGCGGAAATTATTTATGTTGCTGATGCGATGACGGGACAAGATGCCGTCAATGTCGGCAGTAAATTCAATGAAATTATAGGCATCGATGGCGTCATTATGACTAAAATGGATGGTGATGCGCGAGGCGGCGCGGCGCTATCCCTCAAATCAGTCATTGGAAAACCTATAAAATTTGTCGGCATCGGCGAAAAAATCGAAAACCTCGAAGTATTTCATCCGGAAAGAATGGCCTCCCGCATTCTGGGTATGGGCGATATCCTGAGTTTAGTGGAAAAAGCACAGGCTAACATTGATGAAAAGACAGCGCTTCAACTGGAAAAAAGTATCAGAAAAAATAATTTTACTTTGGAAGACTTCCGTAATCAATTGACGCAAATCAAAAAAATGGGATCAATGAAAGATATTTTAGGTATGATTCCGGGCTTGGGTAAAATGAAGGCGCTTAAAGATATGGAGCCGGATGATAAGGAATTGACCAGAGTGACCGCGATCATTGATTCTATGACAAAAAAAGAGCGCTATAACTATCTGATTATTGATGGCCGCAGGCGCAAAAGAATTGCCTTAGGCAGCGGAACATCCGTTCAAGACGTAAACCGTTTATTGAAAAATTATACGGAAATTAAGAAAATGATGAAAAAATTTAATCAAAAAGACGGCATTAAATCGCTAATGCGGAATTTTCCCTTTTAAAATAGAAAAAACTGTGATAAAAAAATTTTGTAAATTAATTATCATTTTAAGGAGGTATTATTTAAGATCAATGGCTGTTAAAATTAGACTGACTCGTATAGGTGCGAGAAGCAAACCTTTTTATCGTATTGTGGCAGCGGATACCGATTTTCCCCGGGATGGAAAGTTCTTGGAAATTTTAGGTAATTACGATCCGAAAAAAAATCCAGCGGAAATTATAGTTAAAGAAGCACGTGTACGTGACTGGTTGGCTAAGGGCGCAAAAGCAACCCTTACGGTAGCTAATTTGCTGAAAACAAAAGGTATTGAAGCCAGAATCAAATAAGACAGCTTTGTGGTTTTGATCATTTTATAGGGCAGGATAACGGGATTTTTTTATGTCCACGTATCGTTTAGGCGTTGAAATTACAATTGATAAAATGATTTCTGAAAAATTAATCAAAATCAGTGGAGGTTATGGCGATGAAGGAGTTGATCAAGTATATAGCTCAGGCTTTGGTAGATATTCCGGATAAGGTTGAAGTAACTGAAATCATCGGCGAACAAACATCTGTGATTGAATTGCGTGTGGCAAAAGAAGATTTGGGGAAAGTAATTGGAAAACAGGGCAGAACTGCCAAGGCTATTCGTATGATTTTAAGCGCCGCTTCGGCGAAGATGCATAAACGGGCAGTTTTAGAAATTATTGAATAGGCAGAAAATGGATCTCTTTGCAGTTGGGGAGATTGTAAAAACTCGCGGTCTCCGGGGTTGTCTGAAAGTTTTATGTTATGTGGAGACAAATAATACTTTTGCCGAACTTGAGTTTGTTTATATTGAAATAAGTTCAGGAAAAAAAAATCGTTTTGTCCTCAGAAAAATTGATGTATCCGGTAAAATTTTATTTATCGAACTGGAAGGCATACCGGATGTGGAATCAGCGCAGGCGTTAGTTGGCTGTAAGGTTTTTTTGCCGGAGGATATGCAAGAAAAACTGCCTGAGGGAGAATATTACTGGCGGGATATTATCGGACTTGATGTTTACAATGAAGAAGGTAAATATATAGGCAAAATAGAATCAGTTTTCCCCACAGGCAGCAATGATGTTTATGTCTGCAAGGGAGAAGAAAGAGAGATACTTCTTCCTGCTATTGCGGATGTAATCCGGAAGATAGACGTAAATCGCCGTGTTATGATAGTAAGATTGCTGGAAGGACTGTAAAAAGTGATTAAATTTGACGTCCTTTCTATTTTTCCTGAAATGTTTTCGTCTCCTCTCAATTTCAGTCTGCTAAAGAAAGCTCAAGAAAAAGGTCTTTTGAATATTTGTCTGCACGATATACGCAATTGGGCGAATGATAAGCATAAGATGACTGACGACGCTCCTTACGGCGGCGGCTGCGGGATGGTCATGAAAGTAGAACCCGTAGAAAAGGCGCTGGCGGCAATCAGGAGCCCTGAAGATGATTCCCTGATAGTGCTGATGACCCCGCAAGGAGAAACTTTTAATCAAATAATTGCAGCCCAGCTGGCAGAAAAAAAACAGATAATCATTATTTGCGGCCGTTATGAAGGTGTGGATGAAAGGATAAGAGAGCATTTAGTTGATCGGGAAATATCCATTGGTGATTATATTTTAACCGGAGGAGAGCTGGCCGCGTTAGTTTTAATTGATGCTGTTTCCCGGCTTATTCCTGATGTTTTGGGAAATCCTGAATCAACTCTTGGTGAATCTTTTTCTCATAACCTTTTGGAATATCCTCAATATACGAGGCCTGCGGAATATAAGGGTTGGATGGTGCCGGATGTTTTACTTTCCGGAAACCATGCGCAGATTGAACTCTGGCACAAGCACGAATCGCTTAGAAGGACATATCAACGCCGGCCGGATTTGCTGAAAAAAATCAACCTTTCGGGCAAAGATAAGAAAATTCTGGAACAAATAAAACTGGAAGATATATAAAGACTTGATTTTCAGAATTTTTTGAGGTAGTTAAGGCAACTTTTTCAATGACACTCGCTGAAAACGAACGAAGTGAAGTTTGAAGCGTTAGTGGAATTGTCCCGAGAGCGAAGCGATAGGGATATTGACACTCGCTGAAAACTAATGAGCTAGGGTTTTCCGAAACGGAAAACCCTAGAGCGAATTATACCAGGAGCGAAGCGATTCGGGATGTTGACACTCACTGAAGGTATATAAAATACGGAAAAGCGTTAATGCTTTACATAGTTCTTTTACATTATCCGGTGTATAATAAAGAAGGCAAGATAGTAACTACAGCCATTGCCAATATGGACATTCACGATATTGCCAGACTTGCCAAAACATACGGAGCACAAAGATTTTATATTGTCAATCCTATATTGGAACAGCGGAATCTGGCACAAGAAATTATCAGCCATTGGCGGGAAGGTTACGGAGCAAATTAAAATAAATTCCGGCAAGCCGCTTTTGAATTAATCAGGATTAAGGAAAGCTTGCCGGACGTATTATCTGATATTGCCCGGGAATCAGGATGTGTGCCGCAAACTATTGTTACCGGCGCTAGTTTTGAAGGTGATCTTTTAAAATTTACTGAGCTGAGAGAGATGCTGCAAAACAGCAACTTAATAACTTATGTTCTTATTTTCGGCACAGGATCGGGTATTGCTGCTGAAGTGGTAAACATGGCAGATTACCGGTTAGAGCCGATAAGAGGTCAAGGCAATTATAATCACCTTGCGGTGCGATCGGCAGTGGCGATTGTTTTAGATCGAGTCATGAGTGTATAAAGTGTATTATATATTATTATGCAAGGATTGCAGGAGGAAATATAAATGAATGTTATAGAAATGATTGAAAAAGAATACATGAGAGGGGATATTCCCGGTTTCAAAACTGGTGATACGGTAAAAGTACATGTTCGCATCATTGAAGGCCAAAAGCAGAGGATTCAAGCGTTTGAAGGAGTTGTAATCCGTAAAAGACGCGGTAATAGCCGGGCCAATTTTACAGTGAGAAAAATTTCTTACGGCGTTGGTGTTGAAAGGACATTTCCTTTGCATTCACCGATTATTGACCAGATTGAAATTGTTAGTAAAGGAAAAGTGCGCAGATCACGTCTCTATTATTTGAGAAACCTGAGAGGCAAAAAAGCAAGGATTAAGGAAGCAACAAAACAATAATCACGAGTATGAACCCTAAATCAAGCATTGGAAACATTTTGCAGCAATCTGCGGTGTATTTTGTACATTCCGATTCGTGTGATTGTTCAACTTACCAATTCTAATACGCTTCGCTTTTGGAATTGGAGTTTCACAATAAATTTTTATATTAAATTCAAAAATATTTAGTTTGAATGCCTAGCTTGGGATAGCAGACTTGCAGAAACGGGAAGGAGTTATTCCTTTATTTTTTCGATGGACACTTTTGAAAAAATTGCGTATCAAGAGGGCTACCAGCTCATTGCTGGCATTGATGAGGCGGGCAGGGGGCCGCTGGCCGGACCGGTTGTGGCCGCAGCCGTAATTTTTCCGCCTGATTATGTAAATGCGGAAATAAACGACTCCAAACAACTTTCAGCACGCAAAAGAGAAGAACTCTACGAAGTAATTAAGAGTGAATCTGTTGCGATTGGCATGGGAGTCGTCGATGCGGATATAATAGATCGACTTAATATCCTGAGAGCAACACTTCAGGCCATGCGCGAAGCAGTTCTGGAACTTTCCACTTCTCCCGATTTTCTTTTAATAGACGGTCTTCATTGTATTCCTCTCCTCACTCCGCAAAAACCATTGATAAAAGGAGACGCTCGCAGCATTTCAATCGCAGCGGCATCAATTATTGCAAAAGTATCCCGCGACAGGATTATGGAAATATATCATCGCCAATTTCCCCAATACAATTTCCGGCAAAACAAGGGTTATGGAACGAAGGAACATTGCGGTGCCATTAAAAAATTCGGTATATGTAAGATTCATCGTAAATCATTTCATATCAAAAATTTAAACCAAACCACTCTTGAATTCACCATTTAAAATGAAAGATACGGCGAAAATTACTACTGGAAAAAAAGGTGAGAAAATCGCGGCGTCTTTTCTAAAAAAAAACGGTTACCGGATAAATGAAATAAATTTTCGGTGCATTTTGGGAGAAATAGACATTATTGCGCACGAAAAAGGCGAACTTGTCTTTATTGAAGTTAAGACCAGAAATTCCATAGAATTGGGCTATCCGGAACAAGCTGTGGGAATAAGAAAGCAAAAGAAGATGTCTCAACTGGCATCGTGGTATTTGCAAAAAAAAAATATAACCGATACCGGCGCACGATTTGATGTAGTGGCTATAACGATGTTGCCTTCCGGAAACGAAATTAAACTAATAAAAAACGCCTTCGACTTTATTTCATAAGACTAGCTGACTATAGGAAACATTAGTCGTAATGAGTCTTAAACTTCAAAAGCAAATAACCTAAAGGTCACTATAGGCGCATTGAAGTTTTTTAGACGAATTTTCCAATAGCTAAACGCTATTGGAAATATCATTCGCTGGATTGCTCTGCCAACAAAAATAGCGTTTTGATTTAGAAATGGAATTAATTTTTAAAATGACTCAAGGCCGGTTTACCGATAGGGTAAACATTAAAACCAATGGCAAAACATTTCTTATGGTCGATAATATTACGGCCATCGAAAAGAAAGGCCGGTTTGACCATGGCGCTATATATTTTTTGGAAATCCAACTTTTGGTATAAATCCCAATCGGTAAGTATGACTAGAGCATGACAGCCGGCGGCAGCCCGGTAAGGATCTTCGATATATTTTACATTTCCTTTGATACCGGAAAGATCCATAGCTGCATTTTTTAACGCTTTGGGATCGGAGATAATTACTTGGGCTTGTTCCGCAAGCAGTTTTTGTGAAATATAAATTGCCGGACTTTCTCTGGTGTCGCTGGTATTGGCTTTAAAAGCAAAACCGAGGATACAGATTTTTTTCCCGGCTAATGTGCCAAACATTCTGTCGAGGATATTAGCTATAAAACGTTCTTGCTGGTATTCATTAATATTGACGACGCTTTTCCAATAAGCGGCAACTTCCTGCAAACCATAGTAGCTGCAAAGATAAACAAGGTTTAACATATCCTTTTTGAAGCACGATCCGCCAAAACCAATACCGGCATTAAGGAACTTGTCGCCGATCCGGTTGTCCATTCCCACTGCCCTGGCTACTTCGGAAATATCGGCATCAGTTTTTTCACATAAAGCGGAAATAGAGTTTATGGATGATACTCGCTGAGCCAAAAAAGCATTGGCGACCAGTTTTGATAGTTCACTGCTCCAGATATTGGAGGTGATTATTTTTTCTGGGGGGATCCACCGGGCGTAGATTTCGATCAATTCTGCGCGAGCTTTCAATCCACTTTTTGTTTCATAAGAACCGATAAGAACACGGTCAGGGTTTTCCAAATCGCTGATAGCCGTACCTTCCGCCATAAATTCCGGATTGGAAAGAATCTCAAATTTTATTTTTCCTTTTGCCGAAGCTAGAATTTTTCCCATGGCCAGAGCAGTTTTTACAGGCAGAGTGCTTTTTTCGATTACGATTTTTGATGATCGGGAATGTTTAAGAATTTGCCGTGCCGTTTTTTCCCAGTACTGTAAATCGGCGGCCATATCGGCGCCGGCGCCGTATGTTTTAATAGGCGTATTGACGCTGACAAAAATGATATCGTTTTCTTTTATTTGGTTTTCAATATCTTTGGTAAAAAATAGATTTTTACCGCGTGTTTTTTTAACGATTTTATCGAGTCCCGGTTCATAAACGGGAAGTTGAGCCGAATTCCAAGCGTCAATACGATCAGGATTGACATCCACTACAGTTACACGGTAATCAGGACATTTGTAAGCAATCATGGCCATCGAAGGGCCGCCAACATAACCTGCCCCGATACAAAGAATTTTTTTCTTAAATTTCATTTTGCTTTGTATTGCCTCCGCGCCGCCGGTAATTAATATACGTTTCATCATCTAAAATTGTCATTCAAAGTGGTATTTTTTTAAGTATTGTTATTAAACCTGAAACACCATGAAGATGTCAACTATAAAAAAAATTATGTTATGGTCACTCTAATTTAATAATATATCATTACTGTCCGGT
>PLGI01000021.1 GCA_003139775.1 Syntrophaceae bacterium
GTTATTTGCTTTTGAAGTTTAAGACTCATTACGCTGGCAATGTAATTTCTGTCCCACATGGCTTCGCATGTGGGATAATTTCCAATAGCGAAACGCTATTGGATACCACTGTATGCTTTGCATACAGGATAATTCCACGTACGCTTCGAACTTCGCCATGCTCGTTCTTAGCGAGTGTCATTAATTCGTCTAAAAAACTTCAATGCGCCTATAGTGACCTTTAGGTTATTTGCTTTTGAAGTTTAAGCCTCATTACGCTGGCAATGTAATTTCTATCCCACATGGCTTCGCATGTGGGATAGTTCCCAATAGTCAAAGGCTATTGGATAGTTCCACTTGCGTTTCGAGCTTCACTTTGTTCGCTCTCAACGAGTGTCACGACCACTAACGCTTCGAGCCGCACTCCGTTTGCTCTCAGCGAGTGTCACTAAATTCAGATTGGCAAATGCAGTGAACTGTTGTACAAATTCTAAATTCTCGTAGAGAAAAGACTAAAATGCCGATACACATAATTCCAGTTGATCAACTCAGTGCCGATGCCTTAGACGGCGTTATCAAAGAATTCATTTCCAGAAACGGAACTGATTATGGTGAATTTGAGGCTGCTATGGAAACAAAGGTCAGACAGGTAAAACAAAAGCTGGAAAAAGGATTGGCCGTGCTTATTTATGATGACGAGACGGAAACCACGAATATATTCCGGCATGACGACCCTATCTTGAAGAAGCTTGAATGAGCGCTTCCCTCCTTTTTTAAAGGAGGGTTAGGGAGGATTTGATTCAATTAATCCAGCGGTCGCTATGCATCTAGGATAATTCGACCAACGAATATATTTTCTGTCCCACATGACTTCGCATGTGGGACAATTCGACTTGCAAATTTCACTACACTACGTTTATGAAATTTGAGTCTCATTAAATCCCCCTCCATCCCCCTTTATAAACGGGGGAGGTAAAAACATTGAATCTATCTTTTTTATTCTCTCATTTTTTCGTGTGCCCCCTAGTGGCCTTTATTGCCTTTATGCCATTCACTTCGTTCGTTTTACCACGGTGCTACGCGCCTGGTATAGTTCGCCTGACGCTTCAAACGTCATCCCGACTTGTCGGGATTAGTTTTTAGCTTGGCTCACTATCAGCGAGTCTCATTACTATTTTCGGGATTTTTTCTTCTTCTTAGTCTTCAGCCAGGCCTCATGGTCTTCGATCAGCGCCTGTACGTCGGTATCGGCATTCTTTTTGGCAATATCAATGGTGCGTGCGTAACCTTTTTTGCCGAGTTTGATAACTTCAATCTCTTTGTTCAGAAACTGCTGGATCTCAGAGAGGAGCTCTTTCTCATCTTCACTGCAAAAAGAAATCGCCAGGCCCTTGTTAACGCCCCGACCGGTTCTCCCCACCCGGTGGACATAGTTCTCCGCTTTTTCGGGTAAATCATAATTGATTACATAATTTACATCCGGAATATCGATGCCGCGCGCGCTGACGTCTGTGGCAATGAGTATTTGGCAATCACCGTCTTTGAACTTCCTCATTGCTTCAGATCGTTCACCCTGATCCTTCTCGCCGTGGATCGTGATTGAGGGAATCGAGACGCGCTCCATGGCTTTGGCCACCCGCTCCGCACGTACTCGGGTTCTCACAAAAATGATAATTTTGCTGTCGGGATTTTCTTTGATGAAGCTCTCCAGAAAAAAACGCTTATCATCCATCTCTACAAACATGACAGCGTGCGAAACATTAGCCGATACAGGATCATCGGAGGATATTTGAATGCGGATGGCCGTACTGTTAACCTGGGAGAAAGCCAGCTTTTTAATTTCCGGATTGATGGTTGCCGAGAAAAAAAGTGTCTGATGTTTTCGGGAAAGCATTTTTTTTACATACTGAATGTCTTTGATGAAACCCAGATCCAGCATATGGTCGGCTTCATCCAGAACCAGCGTATCGACGCGCGTAAGGCTGATGTAGCCCTGATGGATGAGATCAAACATTCGTCCCGGTGTGGTAATCAAAATATCAATGCCTTCCTGCAGTTTCTTCAGCTGTGCATCCTGTTCGACACCGCCAATCAGGGCAAACGTTTTCACCTTGGTATGTTTCGCGATGCTGGTAAAAACCTCCCCGATCTGCGTGGCGAGTTCTCTGGTCGGCACCATGACTAGGCCTTTGATGCCTGTGTCTCGTTTGCTGCTTTTTTCCCGGTGGATTTTATCGATCAGAGGAATGGCGAAAGCCGCAGTTTTTCCTGTTCCCGTCTGGGCGATGGCCAGAACGTCTTCTCCCTTCATGATGGACGGGATGGATTTGAATTGGATATCCGTCGGCCTCTTAAAACCGAGCTTTGCCAGGTTGTGTTTTATGTCTTCTGAGATATGATATTTTTCAAACTTCATAACACCTCGATATGCTGTCAATATAAGATATTATACCAAGTTGCTTTCATAAATTAAAATATGAATTTTTGAAAGCTTACTTGGTATTATGCCCGGTTAATCAACCTTTTAATATCTGATAGCGAATTGGTATTAGATCATTACTGTCCGGTTAATTT
>PLGI01000168.1 GCA_003139775.1 Syntrophaceae bacterium
ACGCCAGCTCTCTACTCTACTGTTAGATGCAATATTTTCTTAAAAATAAATTATTGTTTCCCTTTCACATATTTTCATAAAAAAACTGGATTGCTAATTTATTCAACACTAAACTATTTTATAGTTGCAATGTAATGAGTCCCAAATTTTAGAAGCGTAGCGCGCTGAAATTTGTTGGACGAATTATCCCCGAAGCGTAGCGGAGCGGGATAATGAGACAAGCTGATAATGAGACCCAAGATTCAGAAATAGAATGTACTGAAACTTGCAGGCCGAATTACCCCGAGACGAAAGCATATCGAGGTTGACACCTAAAACGTCAGAAGGTATATTTAAAAACAGTGATTAGTGAACCTAATACCAAGTTGCTTTCAAATATTAAGATATGAATTTTTGAAAGCTTACTTGGTATTATGCCAAATCAATCAATTTCTTAATGTCTGATACCTAATTGGTATAAATTTCCGATTGTGGGAATAACATGAAAAACAAAGAATTGAAAAAAGGTGAGATAGTAATTTATAAAGCCAAAGGCGGACCATTAATCGACGTGCGCCTACAACAAGAGACCGTCTGGTTGAGCCTGAATCAATTGGCTGATTTATTCGAACGTGATAAGTCAGTTATATCTCGCCATTTGCGTAATGTATTCGAAGAAAAAGAGTTAACCAAAGATTCAGTTGTTGCAAAATATGCAACAACTGCCTCTGACGGTAAAATATACAAAGTCGAATATTTTAGTTTAGATGCAATTATTTCTGTCGGCTATCGTGTTAATTCAAAACGTGGAACTCAATTCCGTATTTGGGCGACCAATGTTTTGCGCAAGCATCTGGTAGACGGCTACACAATCAACGAAAAACGCCTAAAGGCCCAACAGAACAAAATACGGGAGTTACAGGATGCGGTGCGCTTGTTAGGCAATATAGCCCTTTTGGAAGGTGTTTCGGATGAAGCAAAGGGCATCGTTCAGATTATTGCTGAATACTCGCGGGCATTGAATATTCTTGACGATTTCGACCACCAGCGTCTGGCCTCACCCAAAGGGACGAAAAAATCAAAATATAAAATGACCTATGATGAAGCCAGAAATATCATTGATCAGATGCGGCATAAATTCAGAGATTCTGCTCTTGTGGGACAGGAGAAGGATAAAAGTTTTCAGGGTTCCATCGGTGCGATTTACCAGACCTTCGACGGCAAGGACGTTTATCCGACGATAGAAGAGAAAGCGGCACACCTGCTGTATTTCGTGACAAAGAACCACAGCTTTGTTGATGGCAATAAGCGTATTGCCGCCGTGTTGTTCATTTGCTTTCTTCAAAAAGCAGGTATTCTGTTGGATATTGACGGACGAAAACGCATTGATGACAACGCGCTCGTCGCTCTGACACTGATGATTGCCGCCAGCAAACCATCTGAAAAAGAAATCATGATTAAAGTTATCTTGAATCTTCTTAATGAGACTCGCTGATAGTGAGACAAGCTGAAAACGAATGCAATGAAGTTTGAGGCGTAAGTCGAACTATACCAGGCGCGAAGCGCCGTGGTAAAACGAACGAAGTGCCGCTTGAAGCGTAAGGCGAATTATCCCAGGCACGAAGTGCCGCGGGATAATGAACACCTTAAGGATATACCAGGCGCGAAGCGCCGTGGTAAAGCGAGAGAAACGAAGCTCGAAGCGCAAGTGTAAGTTTCCAATAACCTCCGGCTATTGGAAACTATACCTGAAGCGCAGCGCCGTGGGATTTGACCCATTAGCATTGCCTTTTCCCTTGTTCCCCGCCACCTCTCGACAAATTACAATCTTTTGTCGATATTCCCTGGACCGCCACATTCCGGCGTGTAGCAGGTGACATTTTTAAATTCGCATTTTCTGAAGCATGACGGACATTGTTCAGGGAATGTCTGCGCTTTCAGGATGTAGCCGCACTCCCTGCATTTCCAGAACGTCTGTCCGCAGGAAGGACACATATCATCTTCAAATGATATGTCCGATTTATATCCGCAGATTGCACATTCTTTAACAGACATTTATGCCTCCTTTAAACGAATGATTCCGCTCATTAATAAAAGTGATAACAATTCTATTTTAAAAGAATTCACTAAATATTGAAAGAAATAAAACAGCAAACTTCCTCTTAATTACTTAAAACTGTCTTATAAACTCTTTAATGACACTCGCTGATAGTGAGACAAGCTGAAAACGAATGCAATGAAGTTTGAGGCGTAAGTCGAACTATACCAGGCGCGCAGCGCCGTGGCAAAACGAGCGTAGCGACGTTCGAAGCGCAAGTGGAATTATCCCAGGCGCATAGCGCCGTGGGACAGCGACACTCGCTGATAATGAGACCCAAGCTTTAATGAGACTCAAATTTTAAAAGCGTAACACATTGAAATTTGTAAGGCGAATTATCCCAGGAGCGAAGCGACGAGGGATTTGAGACTCGCTGAAAATAATGAGGCCCAAGTTTTAATGAGACTCAAATTTTAAAAGCGTAGCGCATTGAAATTTGTAAGTCGAATTATCCCCCGTGCGAAGCTAAGGGGGACTAGCTTGCAGGCCGAATTATCCCGATACGAAAACGTATCGGGATTGACACATTAAACGTCAAAGAGTATAAGATTATGGACAATAAAAAAATTAAATTTCAACTGAAAGCAGGAAATCTTATATTTCAAAACCACAAGAACTCACTATCAGTTTGCCGATGCCGGCAAACCGATAGAAGTAGAGAAGGGCGCTGTCCTTGGTTTCGAAAATAAAATAAAAAAATTCTTGTTTTACTTTTACGGCTTAAAGTAAAATAAAGCTCATCATAATTTACTTTGGGAGGCTACATGGATATCGGGGAATTTAAAGCGGGCTACCGAAGAAAAGGCAATCACTATCAATATTTTCTTCCTGAAAAGATAAATCATGATTTTGTCTGTTCGGACACAAGCATTTCCAGCCTGCTGGAAAAAGCATCTCTTAAGCTTGGCGAACTTAACTCTTTCGCTCGTTTTGTTCCTGACGCCGACCTCTTTATTAGAATGCATGTATATAACGAAGCAGTATTATCCAGCCGCATCGAAGGCACCAAAACACAAATCGGTGAAGCACTGTTGGAGCAACAAGATATTAACCCGGAAAAACGGGATGATTGGAAAGAGGTCGACAACTATGTAACGGCAATGAACTACGCACTGGATAGGCTAAAGAATTTGCCGCTTTCTTCCCGACTTATTCAGGAAACACATGCAATTCTTCTTGAAGGTGTCCGGGGCCGTCATAAGAAACCGGGGGAATTTCGTCAGTCACAGAACTGGATCGGTGGCGCGACACTCAATGATGCGGTATTTATCCCTCCCATCCATGAAGAAGTGCCGGAACTAATGTCCGATCTGGTAAAGTTTCTGCACAATAGCGGAATAAAGGTGCCGCATCTTGTGCGCATTGCCATTACGCATTATCAATTTGAAACCATCCATCCTTTTTTGGATGGCAACGGCCGAATGGGACGTCTCCTTATAACCTTGTATCTCGTAAGCAGCGGCGTGCTTGAACGCCCGCTTTTGTATCTTTCCGATTTTTTTCATCGTCATAGAAGTCTCTACTTTGACAATTTAATGCTCGTCCGTGAAAAAAATGATCTCATGCAATGGCTTAAATATTTTCTAACTGCAATAGCCGACACGGCAGAAAAATCCGTAGCGACGCTGAATGATATCCTTAAATTAAAGGCATCACTTGAACACAGTCTTTATCCTGCCCTCGGCAAGCGTCTGAAAAAGGGGCAGCCGCTTTTCATGAATCTTTTTTCGACGCCAGTTGTTAATGCTCGAAGCGTTCAGAAAATGGCAGACCTAAGTCCCAAAGCCGCCAACGACCTCATCGCCAAGTTTGTTGAGCTTGGTGTTCTTAAAGAAGCGACCGGCTATCAACGCAATCGTATTTTTGTATTCAAATCTTATCTTGACTTGTTTAGCAAAGAAAAGAAGTGACGCGAAAGCGGAGCGCCTTGAACCGCGCGTGCTCGACAGGGGTATGACCCTTAACTCTTTTGCATTTTATAGTTGCAATGTTTCTAAGAAGTTGTACCATGCGTTTCAATTAATAAAAAATAGATGTCTACTGGCAACAGGGAAACGTATATTTCAAACCTAATCATGTCATGTACTAAGTCTAATTGTTTAATAAAATTGAAGTAGAGGAGTGATATGACTAAAGAACAAAAATTTTACAAAGCACTTCAAGATGTCTTTATCGGAGCTAAAATTGAAGGCGAAGGCGGATTTATCAATTTAATGCGGATTAAAGCCGCGTACTATTCACAGATTGAGAAACTGCTTAAAGAAGATATAAATAAAGCGATAGAAAAATATCCTGCTTTCAGAGAAGAACTTTTTGATAAATTATATTCCTTTTTTAGCCGATACTTTACCGAAAGCGGATCAATCTATTTTAATTCGACGCCGTTCCATAACAATATTTACGAAAAGGTTTATACCGACGAAAAGGATGTCATTCTTTTTTGGAAAACGCAGATGCTCTACTATGTCAAAACTGACCGGATATTTAGAAGTATGCCGGTCGAGTTTGATGGTTTGAAATTTTATTTTGACGCTAGCCAGATTGAAAACAAAAAAGCCAATGAAAAACGATCTCTGATTTTTGAATTGAGCAAAATCCGCGAAGATGAAACGATTGTTTTTGGCGTTAAATATTCCGAACGAGGCACAAAAACTAAAAGTGATGAGATTTTAAAAGAATTAAAACGAAAAAATATAAAGATTACAGAGGATATTCTTGAAAAGGCTTTCCGTGTTTTTGAAAAGCAAAGCGAAGTTGATTTCTTTATCAATAAAAACGCTAAAGCATTTTTGCAAGAACAGTTTAAGCTTTGGAGCTATCAATATTTTTGGGACGGAGCCAAAGAATGGTCTGGCGACAGAGTAAATCAATTACAAATTTTGAAAAACATCGCCTTTAAAGTTATCGATTTTATCTCTCAATTTGAAGATGAGTTAGTAAAAATATGGAATAAGCCGAAGTTTGTAAGAAAAAGTAATTATCTGATTACACTAGACAGGATTACAGATAAAAAATTAATTGAAAAAATATTTAAGCACGCTGGGATTAAAGAACAAATCAATGAATGGAAAAAACTCAGTATCATTGAAGATAATTTTAATATTAAAGATATTAATGATAAAAAATATGAACATTTACCAATAGACACAAAATATTTTAAAGATTTAAAATTAGAGATTTTATCTTTGTTTGACGACTTGGACAATCAGCTAGATGGTTGGCTAATAAAGAGTGAAAATTATCAGGCTTTAAATACTATACGCCTTAAATTTAAAGGATTGATAGATCTTATTTACATTGACCCACCGTTCAACACAGGAGATGATTTTGATTATATAGATAATTATAGAGACAGTTCCTGGCTAACAATTTTAAATGACCGATTGTCGCTTGCAAAGGATTTACTTAAATCAAATGGGAATTTTTACTTACACCTGGACGAAAATGCCAACTATTTGGGACGAATGATTGCTAATTATGTATTCGGTAAAGAATGTTTTAAAAGAGAGTTGATTTGGGATATTCAAGTATTATCAGGTTATAAAGTAAAAGGTGCTGACAAAAATTGGATTCTTGGACATCAAAATATTTTATATTACTCAAAATCAGATAAAAATATTTTTAATAAAGTGTTACAACCACATACATTAAAGTATCTAGAAAGCTTTAATAAGCAAGATAAAAATGGTGACTGGTTTCAGGTTGCACATGGAAGGGAAATTTATAAAAAGGATGTTGCCTATTGCCTCATAAATAAATG
>PLGI01000013.1 GCA_003139775.1 Syntrophaceae bacterium
GTTTTCGGACTTGGCGCTTCAATGGCTTGATAGGTCAATTTGCAGACTTTTTGTTTTTCCATCGCGTCAATTAAAGTGTGGATGATCAGATGTTGCGGCGTGTAATCAATGGTTCCTGGACGAAAAGCGGTAAAGTGACATTCGCCTATATGCTGTCCGTCAGCAAGTGCAGCTTTACTCTTAAAAATAGCTTGTGTTGCTTCTTCATATAGTTTTTTGCCAATAAGATGCTGTGTGAAGGATTTACACATTAGCAGGGATTGCAGTTCCGCTTCCGTCAACGGGATATTCTTAAGAGAAGCAAAGGGTTTCCTGATTCGATAAAAACTTCGATTACCCTGTTTGGTTTCTTCGATATTTATACCATAAGACTTCCGGATATTATCAATCAACCTCAGAACCGTCTGTTTCGAGCAATCGAGCATCTGAGCAAGTTCCGTAAGAGAATGATTCTCCCCGGAAAATAGCAGACGCACAAACAAACCAATGAGTTTTTCGCCATAACTTTTATAAAGATCGAATTTTTCAGGCATAGTTCCTCCTCATGGTCAGAGCTCAAAAAGTCATATTTTTTGAGAATATAACTTATTATATCAATGATGTAAATCTAAAAAATACAAATCATGCCGTAATATGGAACGATGATGTGAGATAATATTCCTACTAAAATGATAAAGAGAGGCATTTATGAAACCGATTACAGATGAAGATGTTGAAAAATATGCAAGAGAGTTGAAAGCCCTTGTCGATTCAGAAGACGAACCGCCAGAAGAATCTGTGCCGGAAAATGAAATCATCGATATGACCAGTGATAATGTGGTTGTATTTCTAAAGAAAAATAATATCGAAAGAATATGAATGTTATGATAAAGTAAAAGATAGATTAATAAAAGAAGAATCTTTATATTTACCATAATTCATTCACAGTATAAGAGAATTGAAGATGCAGATGATAAAGATGAGTTTATCAAGCACTTTGAGGAATTGTGGAAAACTGCACAGCCACTTATTAAAAAAAATACAGAAATCATTAATTCATTTGCATGGGATAAATAATCAAGCGCCTTTGACAATCAAGATTATAGTGAATAGAAAGAGGCTCTTACTAATATCTAATAAGCATCATTACAGCAATTCATTAATTATCCAAATAAATATATGAACGTAAGAATATCCAAGACAAAATATCTTAACGGCTTACAGTGTAAAAAACTGCTCTGGTATCTTTACAATGAACCAACAGCCATCCCCGAACCGGATGAAGCCACACAAGCTATATTTGAACAAGGACATCTGGTAGGAGACTATGCAAAGAAATTATTTCCAAGAGGCATCGAGGTTGATCATACAAAATCCTTTGAAGAAGGACTTAAGTCAACACAAGAATTAATATCAAAAAGAGTCCCGATATTTGAAGCGGCTTTAACATATAAACGCTGTTATGCCAGAGCGGATATTCTGGAGCCGGTTGGCAGAGATGAATGGAACTTGATTGAAGTTAAAAGTTCGACAGAACTTAAAGATGTTAACTATAATGATATTGGTTTTCAATACTATGTTTATACCGGAGCTGGGCTAAAGATAAATAAATGTTATCTAATGTGTATTGATAATACCTACATCCGCAAGGGCAATATAGATCCCAATAAATTATTTAAGAAAATTGATGTCATTGATAAAATTAAAACTTCATACAGTAAAACCATTGAAAATAACGTTGCACATATGGTCCAAGCCATAGCGGCTAAAACATTTATTGAAATTGGCATTGGTGCACACTGCAATGATCCCTATGATTGCCCGTTAATAGATCATTGCTGGTCATTCCTGCCTGAAAGAAATGTATTTTTACTTTATAAAAACAAGAAACTTCCAATGACTTTGATTCAAGATGGCATCCTTGAGTTAACTGAAATACCTGAAAAATATAAACTCAGCGAAAAGAATCAAATACAGGTTGATTGTGAAAAGACCGGCAAACCTCATATTGATAAAAAAAAGATAAAAGAGTTTCTATCTGCAATTCAATATCCTGCTTATTACATGGATTTTGAAACATGTGGTTCGGTTATCCCGATGTTTGATAAATCCAGTCCTTATCAGCAAATACCTTTCCAGTTCTCCGTGCATGTGGTTACAGAAAAAGGAGCCGAACCGGAGCACTTTTCATTTCTGGCAGATGGAACCAATGATCCACGTCCTGAGTTTATGGCAAAGTTAAAAGAAGTCATGGGCACAAAAGGTTCTGTAATTGCCTTTAATGCTGGTTTTGAAACAGGAATACTTAAGAAATGTGCCGAAGTACTTCCAAAATACAAAAATTGGGTGGCATCTATAGAAGAAAGGATTATTGATTTACTTCAGCCTTTCAGGGATTTTGCTTATTATCACCCCAAGCAGGACGGCAGTTGTTCGCTCAAGAAAGTTCTTCCGGTACTAACGGATAAATCATATGATGATATGGAGATCGGTGATGGCGGAACGGCTAGCGTAGAATATTGTAGAGTTACATTTACAGAGGATAATAAAGATAAGGATAAAGTTAGAGAGCTGCTGGAAGAATATTGTGGCTTAGATACTATGGGCATGGTGTATATAGTAGAACAGTTATCCGCTCTTAAATAACAGTTGTCTATTAATTATTAGGTTGAGCTTTGGGATGATCGCTGTATTGGCGTGGTCACAAATACGGGCAGGCTTCGATAATATTTTAATGCGTCTGAATTGTTTAAAAAACGCTAGGAGGAAAAAATGAGAGAAGATAAAAAAACGGGATTCACGAGGCTTGATCCAAACGACGATCTGGTTAAGATGCTTATATCCGAGATATGGTGGAATGAGCTTGTAAAACTTTCCCATGAAGATAAGGATATCAACATCCAACTCCGACCGCATTCCATCAATGTTTATTCAAAAATGGGAAATCTACTGAAGATCAGACTACAAGAAAAGAAAATATGTTGCACTCTCCACTATAAATATCTAATTGCCCCCAAAAAACCTGAGTATGTAAATATTACCAACGTGAATGGACATTTGAAGGTAATCGCTGATGATGAAGGTTCTAAGATAAAAGGTAACATATGCCCACATATCGAGGACATTCTTCAACCGCTGAACCTCAAAGTTATAAAAGCCAACATAGCCACTTATGTCGGCAAAGAGAAAATAATTCAATCCCAACTCGTCGAAAAAAACAAAGATACAATTCTTGATGTTGAAGTGGCATTTTCAGAAAAGTCAGGGCATGATGATTCTGACAGAGAAGATACACGAATAGATTTTATTAATTTTGATAAAATCACAGGGAAACTTGTTCTCGTAGAACTGAAGCAGATCTTTGACGGCAGACTTTATAGCAACGATATTAATAAACAGATTAAAAAATACTATGCCTTCGCCATAAAAAATGAAGTCCGGATAATAGAAGCATATCAAAATGTGATTAAAACCAAAAAGAAGCTCGGAATTATAAAGGAGAAATCATACCTTGCAAAAGTTGAGATATCAGCAATAGAACCGAGGCCACTTCTCGTAATTGCGGGATTCAACCAGAATGTTATAGATGGGCTAAGTGACAAAATCATAAGTCATCTTCAAGAGAGCATTTATGAAAATCGTCTTGCCGGATTATACTTTTTCGGAAAAGACGTGGACCTAAATATGCACAAACAGAAAAACAAAAAATTATTTTGATATTCCTCTTGATTATGGTCATTATGTAAATGGTTAATAATGGCGGAATCAAATTGACCGTTATCAATGTTGTGTATTTTAAGATCGGTGTTGAATGTGGGGATAATAAACAGGACAGCAATAATAAAATGAAAGGGTAAGTCCAATTGAAGATACTCATTCACAGAGGAAGTAAGGAAATAGGTGGGACATGTATCCAGTTGTCTACGAACAAGACCACAATATTGCTTGATCTTGGTTTGCCGCTCAGTAAAACAAGCAAAGAAATAAATCTGTCAAACATTAAAGTAGATGCAGTCCTGATCAGTCATCCTCATCGAGACCATTTTGGTCTCATCGATACTATTGATCCATCCATTTCTGTATATATTGGAGAGACTGGAAAGCATCTTATCGACGCGACGCAAATGCTTCTGGGTAAAGAGCTTCATAATAATAAATTTAAGTATTTCAAAAGCTGGCAATCATTCCAGATAGGTGATTTCACTATAAAGCCATATTTAGCAGACCATTCAGCAATTGATGCTTATGGGTTTCTAATTGAAGCTGAAGGAAAGCGTGTCTTTTATAGCGGAGATTTTCGGGCACATGGTAGAAAGTCGATCCTTTTTGATAAGATTGTCCATGATCCACCCAAAGATATTGACCTTCTTTTTATGGAAGGCACTATGATGCAACGCAGCAACGACGATTTTCCCACGGAAGCCGCTGTCGAAAAGAAAATATATGAAACGATTAAAGACCAAAATAATATTTCGTTTCTGATCTCCTCATCTCAGAACATTGACCGGATTGTATCCGCTTATCGCGCATGTTCAAAAGCTCACAAGACGCTCATCATCGATATTTATACTGCATGGGTACTGGAACAGGTAAAGCTTTCATCTAAGCATGTCCCAGCAATGGAATGGGATTTAATTGCCGTGTATGCAGATTTCAGTCAGGATAAAAAATTGAAGGAAAACTCCAGCTTCTTTGGTGACTTCAGAAAAAGAGTATATGAACATAGGATTAAGAAAGAACAAATAGCCGAAAATCCCGCAGAATTCCTCTATCTGAGCAAAATGTCCAAAAGCAGGGTTATGAATACTTATAAAAAAGAAACGCCAATCAACGTTATATATTCACAGTGGTTGGACTATCTCAAATATGAAAACAGCGAATACTTCGGCGCTGAGAATATTTCCGCGTTTAGGAATGATCCTAAAGTCAATTTTGTGTATGCTCATACCAGTGGGCACGCAGAAGTCAAAGATTTGAAAGAGTTTGCCAATGCGCTCAAGCCAAAGATGCTGGTGCCAATACATACGGAGTTTAGTGGCAAGTATAAGGAACTTTTTGATAATGTGTTTGAAATTGAAGATGGTAAGCCATTTGAACTTTGAAAGAAAGAAGGATAAATTTTTATGCCCTGTTACCCAAATCACTTTTTCAAGATCTTTCTATACGGAATTATGAAACCGAAACATGCAGCATAAAGTTTTTGCAAAGCTTATAAATGGCGCTGTCATTGTGGTGAACAAGATAGTGACAGTGCAAAAGTAAATATGGGATGTATAGAACAAACCGGCGTCACTTTATCCATAAAAAACAACAAAGGAGGAAAGCAAGATGGGCATTTCTTATTTCAAAGGACGAAAGTGGTCTGACCTGACAAGAGATGAGCGATTTTTCTGTGCCATCCTTTACCAGCATGCCAAAGAGGACCCTGCAAAATTTGCTAAATGGCTCATTAACAGGACTAATTTAGGTGTCAGTTCTGATGGCAAATGGGATCTTGGCTATGAAGTTTGTTTTTATCGTGATTTTCTCTGGCAGAAGAATGATTCAGTCAGAAAAAGAAAGTTGCCGCAAAAGAGAACATTTGATCTTTGCCTGTTTGGTGAAAATACAATCATAGTCATAGAGGCAAAGGTATTTGGGCCTTTTAGTGCCCCTCAAAATGAAGAGTTTAAAAAAGACACGGGATACATTAAGCAGCTTCCAGGTCTTGAGCAGATAAAAACTTATGTCGTAGCGCTCTCATCGTCAACATATTTTGAGAATGCCAAAATTTATGGCAGAAAAGGTACGCTGGATGTCTTCGAAAAAAGGCACATTACCTGGAAACAACTCGCGGCGTTTTACAACAACGACCACCTGTTGCAGCAGGCTGATGATCTATACAAATCCAAAATAAGAAAATTGGTTTGATCAAAGCCATATTGCTGCCCGAGAACTGGCTTTAACTGTTGGTGGCGGTAAAAAGTTTGTCGGGGGACGAGAATCCACTTGATGGTAGATCAATGTTTCAAGTCATACTCCAATATTTTATTGCCCATGTTGCAATTGCCTGCGCCCTTGTAATAATATCCATAGGCACCCAGGCATTTTTCGCATCGGTAATCCTTGAAATAGACCAATCTTTCAAATATTGCTGATAGAAGCCTTTTTTAACATCAAAATTTTTGTTTTTTACTTGGTTGTTTGTTTGCTTATCAATAACAAAGAGATTCCCTATGCTATTAACTATTTTTGCATATTCATCTTTGTCCGTGGTACCAGCTTCTGAATGCCAATACGGCGTACCCGCTTGCGGCATTAAATGTTCTAACTGAAAGTCCGTAATGATCTTGTTGCCTCGTTCACCTTCTTCATGATGAGCAAGGATTACTCGTGCAGGTTCATTACTGTAGTCTGCAAGTTTAATCAGTTGCTCAAAAGTTGCATCATCTGGTGCATCTGATTTTAGAAAAGCCCGAATTCTGTCAATGGCTGCTTTCTTGTCTATAGCTTTTTTTTCATCCTGTGATCTTGTATCACCATCAGCAATATCTGATCTGAACTTATAATCCTTAAATTCAGATAGAAATTTACGTTCCCTCGATCTTTTGCGCGAAATAGCCATTCGAATTTGATAGGAAGATAATAGCTTTAAGAAACTTTCCTCAAAAATGCTTTTTTGTCCGAATGCCTCAGCATATTGGAAAAGTAGCGTGGTAAAATCTTTTCTATTTAAATCTCTTAGGATTCGGAGCGCCTTTTTAGCTTCTAATGTAAAGTTTAATCCGTCGGAAAAATCATTCGAAATTTCATCAACTGGTTTAATCCAAAATCTATAAAACAGATCACTATACTCAGATATATCAATGGTTCTTATTATGGCAGGAAATTGTTTTGTTATTTCTCTAAACAGTGCATTTTCAGAGATATATTTTTTGCATCTGAACCGGGCAAGGAATAAAAGACATGCAGTTGACGCATCTTTTAATTGCGGTATCTTTTCTTCCCATATTGCGCCAATAGTATCGCCCACATCTGACCGGCCACAAACAAAAGCCTTTACCAAGTCTGTCGGATTAAGCGGCACGCCTTTGCCATTTAAGCCTATAAATAAATCCCAAGCTTTATTGTAGTCATCTGCTACAATAACTATAAATTGAATATACTCTCTTATAAATGCTGCAAAGTTATTCGGGTTAGGCAATATAGACACCTTACTTCTAAAATAGTTGGCACATTCAGCCATTCTGTTGGAACCGACTATTTCATCGTCTGACTCGCTGATTTTTAAAAAGGTTGCCGCATCCTTAGTAGAAACCTTTAGTTTGGTTTCCCTACTAAGGAAAGTAAGTATTTTATGTATTCTCTCCTTTTCTATTTCATCTGTTATCCTTCGATGTAGATACCAAAGCATTATATTAATTGTTGTTGTGCGCTGTTGACCGTCTATAATGTCGAAAGACCTTTTGTCAGTATTCTTTACAAAGACAACAGGACCAAGAAAGTAATATTCAGGGGTCTTCCCTTGATCACGTGCCTCCACATATTCATCATAAGCCTCCATTAGATCTTCCCATAGCGTTTCATACTCATCATTTTTCCACGTATATGGTCGCTGATACTGTGGTATCGTATAAAAATCAACTTCCGGACTATCTAATGTTGCTGCAAGATTCAGTGCGTCTGCTTTCATGTTTTTCTTTCATCCTTAATAATATTGTTGAACATTATTATTAATAAAGATTCTACCATGAATTTCTCTATTCCAGTAGCCCTTATTATTTCGTTTTCTTCAACGCAGTGCCGCCCCCTCTGTTTAATTTTCAATATATTCGTTCACCTAGCGCATGAGTAAGATCAACCAGTTCCAGTCCTAACTGTAGTTTTTTCAAAGATTCCCATCTTTTTTGTAAACGCCAGAAGATCTCTTCATCTACCGATCCCGGCTGGATCATATGAAAGACTGCTGGAGGCTTAGGTTTTCTTTTTGGTTTTTCCAATCTCCAAAGCCTCCCATATCTTTGAATCATGCGAAGCGGTGACCAGTCCAGATCAAAATGAATCATAATTTCACATGTATTATGCAAATCTATTGACTCCGAAAGCCGATCAGAAGTAACAAGCACAAATCCTCGCGGACAGCGGGATTTATTGCCACTGCATCTGACGTTGTTCTGTTCGGCACAAAATTCCCGTTTCACAGCATCTTCTTGTTCGCTTTGGGTTTTTTCGGCCATTTTTTTGTACCCTTCGGTATCCAAAACGACGCGCCTTGCCCCTTTCTTACCATAAATATCACTTGTAGTATCCGGACAATTGCAGGTAATGCCGTCTTTATAAAACCTTTTTTCAAGTGCTGAGGCAAGCGCGGCAACTGACCCGCGGTGCGCACAGTAGATAAGAACTTTCCATTTGGGCTTACCCGAACGCTTTATCCATATCTTTTTGATAAAATCATATAGCGCATCTATTTTCCCTGAGAGTAGATGACGTATTTCCTTCTTGTTTCTCTCTAAAGACTTCAATGCCACCAATGTATTCTCCATATAAAGCGCGTCCGGCTGATAATGGAAAAGTCCTTTTTGAGAAAATCTTTTCGGTTGCCGAATAAAACCGACTGTCTTTGCACCGCGCTTTGTACTAACGCCGGCCAATGCCATTCTTTCTGCACAATAGTATAAACTTGTTTGCTCGGTAATGGCCTCATGAAATTTCAGCAGGCCTATTACAGATTTTGAGTAATAGGCAGGCGGTCTTAAGGGAATTGTTGGACATCTGGGTGTGCTGTCTTTTGGACCTAATGTCAAAAGAACATTCGGCGAAGGTATTGGTTTTAGGTATTGCATAACTTTCCTGAGGTCCAAGGCAAAATCTTCAAGTGATTTCTTTGCACCATCATCGAGTATTTCAAGTAATTTGTTTTTTCTTTTGCGGCGCAGTGAAGACAAAGCAATCATTGTTTTATAGAGGTTGAGATAACTTGTCTTGATGCGTTTATCCTCTAAAGCCTCCTCATCTTTAGGTATAAGCTCACCACGTTCCTCTCTAACTGAAATTCGGGTTGGGTTAATGGGTGTTGCGGAAAGTAAAAGATATTTTCTTTGTTTTGCACCAGAGCTATGCCTGCCCGGTTTTTCAGCGTAAGCCTTTGCTGCCGTTCTTTCCAGGAACGATTGAAACCGATGTACTTCATCGAAAATTACCACGGCGCCAGCAGGAAAAGAATTTCCTTGTTTCATCATGGATCTGCATTCAATATCACTGATTTTGCGGGTACTGCGCTTATACAGACAATCAAGACCTTTTGCTAGAAAGGCATCTCTGATCCATGGATGATTTTCATACTCTATCTTTGAAAGAGCTTCACCCCGGAAGGCTTTATTTAATAGACTTTTGTCCTCCATTTTTCGTGTGACCAAGACAATGGGTTTCGGTTTTTTCGAGTGACTCAGAATTTCCGCAAGAATCTTCAAAGCAATGATTGTTTTGCCTTGTCCAGTGGGAAGTTGGATTAAGGCTACGCCGTTATCCTTTATTTGTCTGTATGCCTGTCCTGCATACCGCTTTTGGGCATTATTTAAATGGAGACGATCCAATCTTATAAATCTCCTTTAATCAGGCTTTCGATACAGAATGCGAAGTTATTAAGCTTTCGATTCATATCCTTTTCGAGTGGTTCCTTAAGTATGGTATGTATCGTTTTCAAAACTACTTTTAATTCCTTTTTATTATAAAAGAGGTGACTTTTATCATTATCTACGAAAGTCTGCCATGGAACAAGAACGCGAAGGTCGGAATAAATGCAAAGATTACTGAGGTCTCCGTAGGTATTATTATAGCCATTGCCCAAACCGGCGGTGGCGGTGTGATTAAAAAGAAGATCTATTAGCTCTGAACCTTTCTTCTGTCCCTCCATCAGACCTTCCAGCGGTGGCAGATCAATGTTAACGGTTTTACCTCCTTTCAAGACCAGATTAAGCCTCGCGTCAGGCGACCAGATTACACCTTCGAAAATATGCTTGGCATGTTTACGTTTTCTCCAATGTCTTGTTATATAATCTCCAAGTTTAAGTTCTGCTTTGCTGATATCCTTGCCGCCATAGGCTACAGGAAAATGAAGACAGTTGCACTCGGCCCATAAGCCATCCATAAATTTGCTGAGAGCAATATCCTCTTTGCTTAAGAATAGATCCCCTTCAGTTTCTTGTCTATTATCCGGTGGCCACACCTCTTCCCATCTGCCATCGAAACGTTCTGTTGCCCAGGCTTTTTCATTTTTTGATATTGTACCATTTTTCCCCAATAATGAAGATAATGCTTGTCGAAGCACAGCTACCTGTCTGTTTCCTTCTGCTTTTATAAGTATCCCTGTTTCGATATTCTTTCCTGTAAAGGCCGTTTCGGTGAAATTCGCAGAACCAACATACATAATTGCGCCGGATTTTCCTTTCGTGTCCCATTCGCCATAAAAGGCTTTCCCATGCAAACCATTGCTTTTATCGGAAGGAATAAAATTTCTTACTGTCCACTCATTACGGTTTGGCAAGCTTTTCAACCCATGGCTTTTCGTTCTAAGAAAGAACAGGCAATCGCCTTTTTCTGAAAGATATCGTCCGATGGCTCGGAGAACCTTTTTACTTGGCGGTTGAGGGGATACTATAACCATAGACATCATCTTAATTCCGGCCAATGCACTTTTAATTGTGTTTAATGGAGTGTCTTTGATTATGGGCTTTTGTTTGTTCAAGTCCCAGAATACCGTAAAAGACTCATTCTTTGGGAATTTACCCGATATAAACTTTGGCATCCAGCACCAGAAATTCAAGTTTTCGCGTGCTTCACGTATTGATAAATT
>PLGI01000153.1 GCA_003139775.1 Syntrophaceae bacterium
ACACTCTTTTTGATTTTACCCCCATTCACTGCGCTCAGGGGATAATTCGACTAACGCCTTAAACGTCACTGTGCTAGTTTTCGACGAGTCTCATTATAATGTTCTTGACGGATATGTGTATTTTACATATAAATGACAAACCTAAGAGGGTACTGCCAAATATTTTCGGGAGGAGATTTATGAAAAACATAATCAATAGAAGCTGGATAGCTATTTTTGTTCTATTTATTTTCGTTCTGGTGTCAGGTTGCGGTAATAATGATAAAAATAAGAAAGAGTCTCCGGCTTCGGCAGTTGGCACGAACCAAATACAGCCGGCAGTTTCGGGGTCTCTCGCATCCAACGCCGCACCTAATGTTGTAGTTGAACCAGCAATAGCAACTGATATAGCCGTGAGCGTTGATGGGGAAGTTTTGAAAAAATCAGAGTTGGAAAGAAGAATCAAAGAAAAAATAAAAATGTTCAAGGATAAGATACCAGTCGATAAACAAAAAGAAGCTCGGGAAAACATTAAAAAACAATTGACAAATGAATTCATCATACGAACCCTTTTAATCAATGAAATGGCAAAGAAAAAAATTGAAGTAAGCGACCAAGAAATAAAAGTGTTCACAGATAAAATAAAAGCCAGTCTTCCGCCAAACAAAACATTAGATGAATTCCTCAAAGCAAACAAGGTATCTAAGGAAGAAATCGTTTTTGGAGCCAAAGTCGCAAAATTTGCAAATTTGGAAATTGGTAATATTGCAAAGCCGACGCAAAAAGAAATAAGCAAATTTTATAAAGACAATTCTGAAAAGTTTGTTGCCCCTGAAAGTGTGCACGTCCGTCATATTCTTGTGGCAGTCAACAAAGGTGATAATGATAAAGTCAAAGCCGAAAAGAAGGAAAAAATAGAAAATTTGCGCAAGCAACTATTGAAGGGTGATGATTTTGCCGAACTCGCCCGTAAAAATTCAGATTGTCCCAGTAAAGAAGCTGGCGGCGATTTAAATTTTATAAGAAAGGGACAAACTGTGAAACCTTTCGAAGACGCCGCCTTTTCACAGGAAAAGAATGTTATTGGTCCGGTAATTACAACGGAATTTGGTTATCACATTATTCAGGTGCTGGATAAAAAACCAGCTAAGAAAATAGCTTTGGAAACGGTTAAAGACAAAATTTACGCTTATCTAGAACAACAAAAGAAATCAGAAGCCTTTACTGATGTTTTGAAAAATTTACAACAAAAAGCGAAAATAATAGTTTCAGGAAATTAAGTTAATCCCAGGGAACCTCCGGCTCCTGCCGGAGGGGGCTCCACTTTTTGCGCGAAATTTTTATCCGGTTACTTAAAGCTGTGCTCATTATCTGGGAAAGTACCATGTTTAACTTCCGCGATATATGTTTTCACTGCCTTTTTAATTTCCAAATTTAAGTTGGCATATTTTTTCACGTGTTTAGGCGTAAATCTTTCATATATTCCCAACATATCGTTAATTACAAGAACCTGGCCATCGCAATTAACACCGGCGCCAATGCCAATAGTTGGAATAGTGAGAGAATGAGTTATTTCGGAAGCAAGTCCCTCCGGTATGCATTCCAGAACAAGAGAGAAAGCGCCAGCTTCTTCTAAAATTTTAGCTTCTTCAATAATTTTACGAGCGGCATCTTCTTTTTTTCCTTGAACTTTATAACCGCCAATTTGGTGAATGGACTGAGGAGTTAAACCCAGATGGGCCATAACCGGAATTCCTGCCGAAACGATTTTTTGCACAGTTTCAGCATATTCTCTGCCGCCCTCAAGTTTAACTGCTTGAGCGTTTGCTTCCTGCAAAAAACGACCAGCGTTGGCTAAAGCGGTTGCCGGGGATATCTGATAAGACAAAAAAGGCATGTCAGCAACAATTAAAGCATTCTGAGCGGCACGAGAAACTGCTTTAGTATGATGCAGCATATCTTCCATAGTGACGGGTAAAGTAGTGTCATAACCTAAAACAACCATTCCCAATGAATCGCCGACCAGAATTATGTCAATATCGCTTTCATCCAGGATAGAGGCCATTCCATAATCGTAAGCCGTCAATACAGTGATTTTTTCTCCCTGAACTTTCATCTTTTTTATGTCGAGAATTGTTTTACGGTTGATCTTATTTTGTGTGCTCATTTTTTACTCCTTTCAAAATAGCATTCATTGTTTTTGCCTGCCGGGCATTCAGAGTTCCTTTTTGTTGCGCGACCTTAACTGTTATTAATCCCAGAGAAGAGTACAAAGAGGAATATTGCGGCAGATTTTTATTAATTGCCGTGATGTGTTTTTTAATTGTGCCGAAATCACCGCGGGCAATAGGACCGGTAAGGGAAGTAATAGAACCGGAATTATCAATATTTTTGAGGCTGCCGTAAACTAAAGGCAGATAAGCTTTTTTCGCGTCTTTTTCATTTATGCCGATAGCCTGATAAATGGATTCCACGGCGTTCATTAAAGAAACCAGGTAATTGGAAGCAAAGCAGGCGGCGGCATGGTAAAGCGGTTTCTGATCAGAGGAAATTAAAAAGGGAATCCCGCCTAAATCGCGAACAATATTTTTTGCCGGCAGTTGGGCTTTCTTGTCCGCCGTAACTCCAAAATAGCTTCCGGGGATATTTTGGATGGCTTGATCAATTGAAGAAAAACTCTGCAAGGGATGAATACTGGCAACAACCGCCCCTGCTTTTTTTGCCGACTCCAGAAGATCAAGACCGCCTGCTCCACTCATATGGAAAACGAATTTACCTTTTATTGCCGGACAAAGAGCGATCTTCTGGCAAGTAGAAGAAATAGCATCATCGGGGGTAGTAATTAAAATACAATCAGCTTCCAGAACCGCTTCTCGGGGGTTACGGAAAGTTTCTCCTCCGGTATACTGTAGGGCTCTTTTCAGCGCGGCGGGAGATTTGTCGGCAATGGCGATGACTTTATAGCCGGTTTTTCTCAATAAAAAACCTATTGCAGTTCCCACCATACCTGCGCCGATTATAGCAAAATTATTCAAGGGTCTTTTCTTCATGATCATTATCCCGCGTCGCTTCGCTCGTTCTAAATTATACCCCTCAACCCCCATTCGCTTTGCTCAGGGGATAATTCGTCCAACAAATTTCAGTCGCAGATGACCTTCAGGTTATGCGCTGCGCTTCTGAAATTTGGGACTCATTAAAAAAAGGCCTTCCCGCAAAAGGAAGACCTTTATTCGACAGTTTAGTTGAAAATAAATACCGTCTCAGTCGATAAAAGGGATCCAAGCGGTTTTGATATATCTAACATTGGCCGGGAACTTAGTCAAACACTTTTTGAAGAAACAAACTTGTGTTTGTTGAGGCACTCCGCTATATTGATCGAAGGTGAACTGATGAAAAAAGTAGATTTAATGATATTTGATTTCGATGGCACGCTTGTTTCCACAGGTGCTGATTTGATTCAAGCAATAAATTATATGTTAAATACACTGACGTTAAAGGAAAAACCGGAAAAAGAAATCCTCAGTTTTATTGGTGACGGTATAAGCAAGTTGATTGAAAAAGCGTTGGGGCAAGATCATATCAAATACCACGAAGAAGCAATGATAATTTTCACTGATTACTATGGTAAACATCTTTTGGACAATACCGGCCTCTGTCCACAAGTGGGAAAAGTCTTAAAATATTTTGGAAATAAAACAAAAATTATTCTGACGAACAAGCGCTATAATTTCACTTCGGCCATAGCGCAAGGATTAAATATAGCCCAATATTTTGTGGAAATAATTGGCGCCGATTCCACGCCATTTCAAAAACCGGATCGCCGCGTAATTGATTATATATTAAATAAATATGGAGTAGCGAAAGAGAATACTCTCATCATCGGAGATGGCATCAACGATATTGCCGTAGCTAAAAATTCTGGAATATTGAGTTGCGCTTATTTAAATGGATTGGGAAATAGAAATGATTTGCTGAATCTTAAAGCAGATTATTATTGTGAAGATCTGCTGGAAATTAATTCTTTGTTTTATTAATGAAACACACTGAAAACGAGCGTAGCGAAGTTTGAAGCGTTAATTGAATTATCCCCTGAGCAAAGCGAATGGGGATTTGAAACTCGTAGACTATAGGAAGTGTTAGTCGTAATAAGGCTAAAACTTCAAAAGCAAAGCGCATTGAAGTTTTTTAGCCGAATTATCCAATGGCCAAAGGCTATTGGAAACTATCCCAGGCGCGAAGCGCCGTAGGATAATGAGCTTATAAAGATATAACGGCCATTAGATATGATAAAAAAAGTTAATCAAACCATAGAAAAATATAAACTGCTGAAAAAAGGCGAGCGTGTGGTTGTGGCGCTATCCGGTGGACCTGATTCTGTTGCGCTTTTGACTGTTCTTGCTCCAATAGCAAAGGCCTTGGATTTGAGCTTAATCATTGCCCATTTTAACCATGGATTACGGGGAACAGAATCAGACGAAGACGAAAGATTTTCCCGCGATTTATCGGAAAAAATGGGATTGGCTTTCGTCTCCGGGAAAATGGATCAGATAAAAGGGAAGAAAGGCATTTCACCGGAAGATTTTTACCGGCGGAAAAGATATGATTTTTTGAATAAAATCTCCGAAGATTACCAGGCACAAAAAATTGCCTTAGGACATAATTTGCAAGATCAAGCAGAGACTGTTTTGCTAAATATTTTACGCGGGAGTGGCTTAGAAGGTCTCAAAGGTTTTTTACCAATGCGTGATGGCAAATTTATCCGTCCGCTGATTGAAATATCCCGGCGGGAAATTATTTCCTTCTTGAATGAAGCCGGGATTCCATATCGTCAGGATAGTTCCAACAAAAACAATAAATATCTGCGTAATCAAGTTAGATCGGAATTGATTCCATATTTAAAAGAAACATTTAATCCGAAAATTGAAGAAAATCTGGCGCAAATGGCGGAAATATTGCGTACGGAAGATGAATTCATCCGGCAGCATGTCGCTCACGCTTTGAAATCATCGGTCATAGAAAGACAGCAAGATCGGATTTTGTTAAAAATAGCGGACATAAACAAACTACATCCGGCTATCCGGTTGAGGTTATTTAAAACCCTTTTAGAAAGTTTGAGTCCCGCAAAGAATGGGTTTTCCTTTATCCATATAAAATTTCTGGATAATTTGGCACAAAAGTGCGAATCAGGAAAAATTATAGTTCTTCCTTTGGGGATTGAAGCCAGACGCGAGTATGACAATTTAATTCTGGAAAGAAAAAAAGTCTGTCCAAAACAAATGAAATGTAAATATACTATGAATATTCCCGGCTCTGTTTATTTTGAAGAAAGAAATATTACTATCCGTTCAGAACTTACAACAAAAGAAAATGTTGATTTTAGCGGCAAAAATGAAGTTTATTTAGATTTAGATAAACTTCAGCAGCCTTTAATACTACGCAATAGAAGAGATGGAGACTGGTTTCAACCCTTGGGTATGCAAGGGCAGCAAAAAATAAAAAACTTATTTATTGACCATAAAATACCGCGGTCAAAGCGCGATGAAATCATGCTGTTTGTTGATAATATCTCTGTAATATGGATAGAAAATATGCATTTTAATGACCGGGTTAAGATAACCGCAGAAACAAAGAATGTTCTGAAGTTGAAGATCATGGACTCGTAAATAGCCGCAAATTTACACAAACTAATCTTTTTATGAAGATATCAGAAAATATTTGAGTTATATTAAATATTATTATAAAGATTAACCAGTATAATTGATCTTAAGGAGAAGAATATTGAATCAGTTTCAAAAAAATATCGCTCTTGTACTTACTGTCATGCTCGTTTCTTTGCTTGTCTGGCAGCTCTTTAACCAGCCTAAAACAGGCACCAAAGACATAAATTATAGTGAGCTGATCGCCTTTTTAGATAAAGGTGAAATCAGTGAAGTAACTATGCAAGGTGATAATATCACCGGTAAGCTGGCTAATGGTAATGCTTTTAAAACGTATGCGCCAAAGGATGATAAACTGGTCACGCAATTTAGAGAAAAGGGAGTCAAAATTACTGCCAAACCAACGGAAGATTCCTGGTATATGACCCTTTTGGTTTCCTGGCTGCCGATGATTCTTCTTGTCGGTGTCTGGATATTCTTTATGCGCCAGATGCAAGCGGGTGGTGGAAAAGCAATGGCCTTTGGTAAAAGCAAAGCACGGTTGATTACGGATAAATCCAAGAAGGTTACCTTTGCCGATGTTGCCGGTATTGATGAAGCCAAGGCCGAGTTGGAGGAAGTTATCGATTTCTTAAAGGATCCCAAGAAATATACAAGGCTGGGCGGAAGAATTCCCAAGGGATTATTGCTTATTGGCCCGCCCGGAACCGGCAAAACACTTTTAGCGCGGGCAATTGCCGGTGAAGCCGAAGTGCCTTTTTTGACTATCAGTGGTTCTGATTTCGTGGAAATGTTTGTCGGTGTTGGAGCCTCACGAGTCCGCGATTTATTCAGTCAAGCCAAAAAGAATGCTCCTTGCATAATTTTTATTGATGAAATTGATGCGGTTGGTCGTCATCGTGGCGCAGGTCTTGGGGGAGGACACGATGAAAGAGAGCAAACTCTTAATCAATTGCTTGTAGAGATGGATGGATTTGAATCTAATGAGGGCGTGATTCTCATTTCCGCCACTAACCGTCCCGATGTGCTTGACCCGGCATTGTTGCGCCCGGGCCGGTTTGACCGGCAGGTTGTTGTGCCTCTGCCTGATGTAAAGGGCAGAGAAAAAATATTTGAAGTTCATGCCCGCAAAGTACCGATTGCGGAAGATGTTGATTTTGCGGTTTTGGCCCGTGGGACGCCCGGAACTTCTGGAGCAGATATTGAAAATCTTATTAACGAAGCAGTGCTCAATGCCGCCAGGGATAATAAAGATAAAATCAATATGAGCGATTTTGAGTTTGCCAAAGATAAAATATTAATGGGCACCGAAAGAAAGAGTATGGTTATCAGCGATGAAGAGAAACGCAATACTTCTTATCATGAAACAGGCCATGTTCTGGTGGCACGGATGATACCGGGAACAGATCCGATTCACAAGGTTACAATAATTCCCCGAGGCAGGGCTTTGGGGCTAACCCAGCAATTGCCGATAGATGAAAAACATACCTATCCACGGGAATATTTAGAAAAAAACATCGCTATTTTATTAGGCGGACGAGCTGCAGAGGAAATAATTTTGCATGATTTCACTACCGGTGCCGGCAATGACATTGAACGGGCGACAAATCTAGCCAGAAAGATGGTCTGCGAATGGGGCATGAGCGATAAAATGGGGCCGTTGAGTTATGGGAAAAAAGAAGAGCAAATCTTTTTGGGGCGGGAATTTGCCACTCATAAGGATTACAGCGAAGAAACGGCAAAAAATATTGATATTGAAGTTGTAGCTATTGTTAAGCGAAACTACGAGAAGGCAAAAGAGATTCTCACCGACCATATTGAAATACTGCACAAGATAGCTGAGGAACTTTTGGAAAAAGAGGTCTTAAACGGAGCGGAAATAGATGTCCTGATTGGCAATGTTTTGCCTGATGTGCAACCGGCCTATTCAAAAAAAATATCTTCAATCTCTCCGGGTAATATTC
>PLGI01000110.1 GCA_003139775.1 Syntrophaceae bacterium
AATGTCATCTTTCATAAGGACACTAAATGTATTTGTATTATAAAGAAAACAAATCTTGTACTCTCAGTTTTAGAACAACTTTTGCTCGCTATTCGATCATTCATTTCTTGGATTGCGCCTTTACATTTTTTTATTCTCTCTTCGACATCTCGATCCGTATGTTGTCTGTCTTCAGTTTAATAAAAAAAGCCGTCCCGTCGCAGGGAGGGACGGCTCAATGAACATGATAAATTGTTAGTCTATTTTACCGCGTCTTTCAATCCTTTCCCGGCTTTGAATACGGGAACCTTCTTTGCGGCTATTTTAATGGCCTTGCCTGTTTGGGGATTTCTGCCTGTACGGGCTTTCCTTTTCTTAACATTAAATGTTCCAAAGCCCACAAGTGTAACAGCATCACCTTTTTTGAGTGCTTTCTTAATTGCTGCCATTGTTGCGTCTACTGCCGCCACTGCTTCTTTCTTGCTGCACGTAACTTTTGCCACTTCTTCGATCAATTGAGCTTTGTTCATTAATAGTACCTCCCTTTTTTATTTTACGATGAATGCTTTATTATACATTCTCGTTTGCCACAAATCAATCCGCATCACTGTGACTTCATCATCGACGCCTGAACTTTCTTCATCTCTTTCAACAATTCTTGTTTGGAAACTAAACCTTTTTTATCAAGCAGATTAATCAAAGCTTCCGATTGAATAACTTCGGACATCAGTAATTCTTTGAAATCAACTGTGATCTTTGAAACCTACTTCTTTAGCATGTTTCAAGGCCACAATAATTATTGCATTACCTTCAATACGGTATCGTAAGATGTAACTGGATGACCCAAAAGGAATTATCAAATCTCTGAATTCCGGTATATCTGCCGGCTTTCCTATTTGAGGATGAACATTCAATAATTGTACGTGTTTCTTGATAGTATCAACGGCTCTCTCCGCCGCTTTCTTATTGTTCGGTAAAATGAATTTTCTAAATCGTTGCAGGTCGGATATTGCCCCAGGAAGCCACTTGATTTTCATAGTGGAGCCTTTTTTTCGTGATCTTTACCCCACGAGTCAAGCCAGGCCATGACTTTATCGTCTGAAACTGATTCATTATCCTGACAATACTTTTCCCATCTATCAATTGTTTCCTGTTTGAACTTTTCTGCCACTTCTTCCTGTTCCAGATACTGGTGGATAGCTTCTTTGATCAGCCAATGCGGGGAACGTTTCTTCACAGAGCCAATTCTTTTTAATCGCTCTTTTTCACTAGACCGAAGTTTTATAGGTAAAACGGTCATTGTATCTTGGCTATGTTCCATTACTTGTACCTCCTGCCTGCATTTACTTTGGTATACTATGTTATACCTTTATTGAAATAAATGCAACGTCAAACTTTATTACTTAATTGGTTTATTCTATCCCTGATACAGCCAACAAGAGTTTCAAGATGTTCCTCCGGCAGATCGAGAAGAAAGTCAAGAGCAACGTCCGGTTTCAATAGTTTCTCGATGATTTTAAGAAGTTCGGTTTTTTCCATTATGTCCTTTCCGTGGCTGTTCAATATTGGAGCAATTTGCTATTTTGTATTTTATAGTAAAAAATTAGACAATTGACAATAACTAAATAATGCAGATTATTAACAGATATAGTTGATAACTGAGTATCCCGTTTGATGTCAATCAATGGCAGAGAGGGGCGAAAACGCCGGGATAGAAGCAAAAGGATTCGTTTTGATATACAAGACAAGATAAGAAGACAGGCGCCGGATATTATAGCTCAATTGTGGGATAAAACGCATTTGGGCAATCTTGATATACAAGCCGAGACAGTAATCAAACCACTGGAAACAATATTCCTTTTAGGTCTGCTGACCTCTTTAACCAATCAATCTTGATATCCAAATCCAGTTGGACAACTGCATCCGCTTTGGAGAAAATGGCCATATCACGAAGTCGGACCAGAGGAAAAAACATAAAGAAAAGAAATGAAAAAAATATTCGTATTGATGATTTGTGTATTAACTTCACAGAATGCAAGCGCCGCAGAAATACGGCCAGCCGATATTGAATACAGATATGAAGGCCCGGCAAATTCAGGAAGTCTCTCCCATAGCTACATGATCAGAGAACAGGAAATAAAAAGGATAAAACTGACAAAAAAATCAGTAATACCAATAACAATAAAATTCTCTCAACCCAATGATGTAAAGCCGGCACAAGAAATACAGATGGCAGAAACTGAAAATAAAACTATCTTTGAAGAAGCCTTAAAAATGAAAGCACGCCAGCTTTTTCCCAAGTATTTTATCTTCTTTAAAAATTTACCGTCATCAAGAGGAATGATAGATTGCCTGACATGGCAATAACTTCACTATCCTCCCGTTCATATAAATTTTTACCGGCTGCTTTTTCAATCATCACAATGGCTTTTTCAATGTGATTGACAAATTCCGGCGCAGGTATTACTTCACCATAAGTGCGGGTAAAAGAATAAATACAAACATCGTCTTTTTCCATCAGCCGGGCAATGTCGATCGTTTTTCTTAGTGTTTGCAGAACAAACTTTGTCGTTCCAACAGTACGGGCGGGCAGAAAATCCCACAGCGCCACTGCATTACAGAAATAAATTGTCGGCCGGTAACTTTGTAAGGAAATTGAATCATCATGAATCAGTAATTTTTTAATCATTTTCTTTGCCATGAATTCGTATTGCAAATTTTCAGGCAGATCTTTTCTGAGATAGCCGAGTTGATCTAAAAGTTCTTCAGCCGATTTGTGTACCGTCATAAAATCGGCATCGACAGCTTTTTGCGGATTGATAAATATTTCTTCATCACTTTTCAAAATCGCGCGCAGGACTTGAACACTGCAAAACAAATAGGAAGACCGAATTCCTGACGGAGAAACTGTCATGCCTTTTTCAAAAAGGTCTTCAGATCGATCCAGGTCATCAAACACATTCTGTTTCAAGATGGATAATGTCTTCCGGTCTTTGGCAATATTTTTATCAGTGCGTGTGTATCGGAGGGTCAACATAGCCCGGGCGCGAAGAATAAGGGCGTATTCACAAAAAAAATCTTCGGATTGGTGATTGCAGTTTTCCCTTATGAAGATGGCTTCTTTTTCAGCCATCTTCATAAGACCCATTGCCACTGAATAATTTTCGGCATCCACAGCCCTATTGCGAAAAATCAGCATTCGCAATGTGCGGGCAATCAAATCCGTTGGATTAATAGAAAGCACTATCCGTAAAATCTCCGCCGCCTCCTCAAAGCGCCGCCTGAAATAAAGGGTCTTGGCAATTTCAACTCCCAGAAGAGAATTATGCGGAAACTTGAAAAAAGTGGAAACCGCATTGGATTCATCAACCTTTCTCTGTTTTTTCTCTTCTTCTTCCGGAAACCACAAAAGGCGGTTGAGCTTTTCTATAGCCGCCGGATTATTCTGTAAGATTTTGTCCGTAAGAAGATCGCCGACAAAATCAAAATAATGTGTGCTCCAGAGCGCAGTTACCCACCAAATCGTGAGAGCTTCGCCATTAAACAACGTTGTTTCCGAGGGGTACTGACAGAGAATGACACGTATATCATTGATCAGCAGGCATTGGCGCGCATAGTCCGATACACGAATGACCGGATCATCCGGAAGCTTGGCATTGAGCAAAGGAAGCAGGTAATTATCCAGATTGGAGTATTCTCCGGCAACAATAACAATGGATAGGAATCTATTTTTCGAACAGTATTTGGATAGCGACCAACGGATAGCGATCTGATGAGCCAGAGATACAGCGCATTCCAGACACTGACGGTAAGACATTGGGTCGCTCACCTCCACCTCTTTGGGGAAGTCGATGTAAAGCGTTGTTATATCGTGGGAATGAATCTTACCCCATCGGCCGTAAAGAAACTGACCCAGGGATTGTTCAATGTAACTCTTCAGTACTTTTTTCAGCCAACCAACGATTTCATGATCGATAACATCTCCTCGGCTGTAGAGGGCAAATCCCACCCTCACTCCCTCTTTGTAACTTGCCGTTTGTTTAGATTCGGAGCAAAGCTTGATCATTGTGTTATAATTCCATATGGGTCCCAACTCCGAACGTTCATGGCCCAGCCAGAAGGCTAAGCTCCGAAGCACGTCCTGTTTATAGATCGTATCGGCGGGTTCCTTTTTAAGCCTCGACAACATCGATTTATCCACTTTGGGTAAATCAATCCTGCACCCCTCAATCAAGCTATTGATACGATCGGCCAATGCCCGTATCGATAAAGTCACCTTGAGCAGGTCCGCTTTCTTTTCGAGCAATGCCTCAAAATTGAGATTATTCGGCGGCGTGCAATCGTCAGGAGTATGTTCATGCTGGCGGATGAACGCTTCCAGGCTATTTACATCACCCGCTTTAATTATGTTGTTCTTTGCGGCATACGCCACAAATGATTCAACAGCTTTCGAATGACTGCTGTCTTCGTAAAATTTCCTGAATGCCTCATGATTTGGAAAGACAGACAGAAGGGCCGATATGGATTTATCCTTGGTTTTCATAATTTAAATACTCCTTCAAAATGAAATCATTAATCGTTTTATAACGAAAGAATGAACTCATGATCACAACATCTCCAAAAGCGCAACATGAATCGTCTTAGGTAAAGACAATATTTTTATTAAGACACCTTAATATATTGATTACTGTCTTAAGGAAGGGTATAGAGTTGCCTGTATAATTAACTATTTAGCAGACTGTGGCAAAGTCGTCGGTGATTTCTATATCGGCAAGAGAGTAACATTTAACATTTCATTATCGTAAGATGGAGGAGTTAAGATGGATCATTACAAGCTATTTATTGACGGGAAGTTTGTCGAAGCAGCAAACGGCGATGTTTTTGAAACCATCGATTTGATGTCAATCAATAGCAAGGAGGCGCAAAAATTCCGGAATGGAAGCATAGCAATTCATCTTGATATACAAGACAAGATAAGAAGGCAAGTACCGGATATTATATATTTACTGTGGAACAAATCGCATTTGAACAATCTTGATATACAAGACGAGATAGTAATCAAACCATTTAAAACAACATTACTTTTGGCTTGTTGACCTGTTTTGCCAAATGACCTTGATATACAAGTCCAGTTAGACAACTGTGTCCAATTTGTAGAAAATGGCCACATTACGAAATCGGGGTAGGTATGACCATGGATGCAGGTTCGGTTGTCAATCCGGCAGTGGTCAGAAAGATCGATGGTTCCTTCAGCCGGATATATCTTCGTTTCAACACCGGGAAACTCCTCTGTGATCTTGTCAACGAGGAGACTCTCCTCTATTTTTTTCTAATTGCCGTTTCTGACCGTAAAAATCTCAATTTCCATCAAAATGACAACATATGCACCCTTCATGCGACAGATATGTCTTTGATGCGTTCGATAATCGATGGGTTAATATCAAGGCTGTTTCTTTCATTCTGTGTTTTGTCTGATACGTCTTTTTTTTCTGACGATTTCTTATTTTGTTGGGGATCAACAGGATGAAAGGAAAACGAAGGCCGAAAAAATGTTTTTGCGGTGCACTTATTATTCCTGATAAGAAAGTCGGTTCCCGTCAGAAGACCTGTGGTTCAAAAGACTGCCAGAAGGAGTTGAAACGGCGGAACAATGAACGCTGGCGGAAAAATAATCCTAATTATTGGTGCGATGATCATGCCCGCTTGAAGGCATGGCAGGATAAACATCCCGGCCATCTAAAAGAATACAGAAAAAGCCACCCGGAATACGTACGCAAGGGCAGGGAGGCGCAAAAACGCCGGGATAGAAGCAAAAGGCTTCATCTGGATATACAAGACAAGATAAAAAGGCAGGCACCGGATATTATAGCTCAATTGTTGGATAAAGCGCATTTGGGCAATCTTGATAAACAAGCCAAGACAGTTATCAAACCACTGGAAACAGTATTACTTTTAGCGCTGCTGACCTCTTTAACCAATCAGTCTTGATATCCAAGTCCAGTTGGACAAATGCATCCGTTTTGTTCAAAACGGTTACGTCACAAAATCAGGCTAAAGGAAAAAACACAAGGAAAAGGAATGAAAAAAATATTCGTATTGATGATCTGTGTCTTAACTATACAGAATGTGAGCGCCGCAGAAATACGACCAGCCGATATTGAATATAGATATGAAGGCCTGGCAAATTCAGGGAGTCTCTCCCATAGCTACATGATCAGGGAGCAGGAAACAAAAAGAATAAAACTGACAAAAAAATCGGCAATACCAATAACAATAAAATTTTCCGAACCCAACGATGCAAAACCGGCACAAGAAATACAGTCATTCGAAACTGCAAATAAAACTGTCTTTGAAGAAGTCGTAAAAATAAAAGCGAGCCAACCTGTTCCGATAAATCCCGATAAAATGAAAGCCGCCGCGACCTCATCACCGTTTGAAGAAAAGGCAGGCAGTCATACTTCATGTAAAAAGAACATCGTCTTTTTCCCATTGAACGAATCCCAAATAAGTAATTCCGAAATAGATCAAATTAATCAGTTTATAAACTGCATTAAGGGCAAGGAAGTTAAAGTGACCGGCTATACCTGTAAAATCGGCGGAAAATTCTATAACGACAAGCTGGCTAAAGCGAGAGCCCTTAATGTTGCCGGATATCTGCGGCAAGAAGGAGTCATGGTCAAAGAGATAAGCGGGGAAGGGCAACAAGACTATATATCCAGTGTTGATCACGTAAACAGACGTGTCGAAATCGAGCAAAGATAAAAAGGAGAAACGAATGATGAAAAAGAATTCCCAGATAAAAGTTATCGCCCTGGTAATCGGAATCTTCGCCATTGAGGGTATGGCTGTAAACATTCAGGCGAAAGAACCGGAAAATGTGAAACAGGCCATCGCGGCAAAAATTAAAGAAGTAACAACAATTAATGTAGAAGCTGTGGAGAAAACACCCATAGAAGGAATATATGAAATTGTCGCCAACAAAGGGAGTATCATTTTTTATTATGCGCCTAAAAGCGAATTAATAATATTCGGCGAGATATATGATAAAAACAAAAAATCCCTAACCCAGGAAAAACGTGATCAACTTCAAGCTCAGAAATTAGCAGACATCCCCTTGGATAAAGCAATAAAAATAGGGACGGGAAAAAATAAGGTAATCGAATTTACCGATCCCGATTGTCCGTATTGCCGCCAGGCTGCCCAATATTTTAAAGATAAGAACGTAACAAAGTACGTCTATTTAATTCCTATTATCCGCTTACATCCGAAAGCGGAAGAAAAAGCAAAATATATTTTAGCCGCCGAGGATAAAGCTAAGGCTTATTACGAAGTCATGAGCGGAGCGAAAGATAAAGACGACCTCAGCAGCCAGAAAATATCGAAAGACGTAAACGCTATATATCAGGCTCAGCAAAGTATCGGCAATACGATAGGCATAACCGGAACGCCGGTGTTCTGGATCAACGGAAAGTATGTGCAGGGAGCGAACATAAAAATGTTTGACACGCTCCTGATAAAATAAAAAGGAGGAAAAACGCATGAAGAAGGAAGAAATTGTAAAAATTATTTTGTTGGCAGCGTTTATGGTGATGGTGGTAGAGCCGTCAGCGTTCGCCATTGTGGCTCCTGCGCCGGGCACATTCGCCTATGACATTTACGATATGGCCGTAAATTCAATATTAAAAGGGCCCATCGGCTTTGTTGCCGGATTGGGAGCTGTCTGTTTTGGCGCTGTACTGGCGATTCAGCAAAAAATGGGCGGCGCCATCCCGGCGTTGTTAGGGGGTGCAGCGCTTCTTAAAGCGGACTCAATCGTCGCCAGCATGGGCTTGCTGTACTGATGAAGAAAAAATTTCCTCAATATCTATCGGCTCCGCTGCAGGTGCTCTTCTGGGATAGCGACGAACTGTGCATCATTATGATGTTCTTCACTATAGCATTGATCTTCGGATCGGTGACGTGGCTGGTGGTTGTAGTTGGCCCCTGGGGATATACACACGTAAAAAAGAAATATCCCAGAGGTTTTATCCGCCACATTCTATATTTTGCGGGACTGGTAAAGTTTCAAAAGTATCCGGAATATTACGAGAACATATTTATAGAATAAACAAAGAGGGGAAGGATCAAGGTGAAGCTGTATAAGTACCTGAACGATAAAGCAAAACACAAAGGTGAAAACAGGCTGTTGAAATTCACCATTTTAATTATCGGAACGGTAACGCTGATCAATACCGGCGTAATGCTTAAGGCTCTCAGTTATCAGAGGGTCGTGATCATGCCGCCGGGATTACAGGAAAAAACAACAATCGAAGGAAATAAGCTCGACGAAATATATGTCTCCACGTTCGTGAGATATATAAGCAGCCTGGCGTTTTCCTATACGCCGGCTTCGGCCCGCAGGCAATTCGATGAGCTGTTGCTGCACTTTGATCCCTCCGCATATCCGCAGGGGAAAACAACATTTTATAACTTGGCCGAAAAAATAGCGGAAACACAACTGACGCAGGTGTTTTATGTTACCAAAATTTCAGTAAACACGGAAACAAAGAAAATAGAAATAGAGGGAACTAAAAGACAATATATCGACGACCGTAAAATAGAAGACGACAAAAAAACATATTACATTGACTACACGATACTTAACGGAAGATTTTTCATTCTGTCCATAACGGAATCGATGGCAGAGGTAGTCCAGCAAACCCAGGATAAAACAACTGCACAAAAAGGAAAATGAGATGAAAAAAGCAATACTGCTGACCATAATATTATTTAATCTATTT
>PLGI01000095.1 GCA_003139775.1 Syntrophaceae bacterium
TTCAATAAGTAATCCTCAATTATTTTAAACCTGGCAATCGTTTCTTTGTGTAAGAATTGTCAATGTAAAGCTTGATTGGACACTATTTGTCAAGTCAAGAATAGGTCAGGACAGATTAAATTCTCCTTAATTCCGAAGTTTGATAGGCTCTTTTTGCGGCCAAGAATTAATGAGACTCAAATATTACAAACGTAGTGTAGTAATATTTGTTAGTCGAATTATCCCGCGCAGCAGAGGATAATGAGACTCGCTGACTATAGAAAGCGTTAGTCGAATTATCCCAGGAGCGAAGCGCAAGAGGAACAATCCCTACAACGTAGTTGGCAGGGACGAGGGGCTATCCCACATAGCTTGCTTTGGGGTTCGTATTCGTGATTGACATACAAGTTCGTTCTTCTTATACTCTCCACGTTACTTCCTGCAGTTTAAGGGAAGTTTTTGTCAAAGATTTAAAGAGGAAAAAATGGAAGAAAAAAAGATTGTTCGTTTAACAGAGACAGTACAGAGCGCTGGTTGAGCCTGTAAGATAGGTCCGGGAGACCTGTCCGAGATTATGCGCGATTTGCCGCTGATTCAAGATCCGAATTTGCTGACCGGGTTTGAACATGCGGACGACGCGGGAGTTTATAAACTTTCCGCTGATCTTGCTCTTGTCCAAACGGTTGATTTCTTTACTCCCACGGTTGACGACCCCTTTACCTTCGGTCAGATCGCTGCCACCAATGCGCTCAATGACGTTTATGCTATGGGCGGCAAACCTTTGACCGCCATGAACATCGTTTGTTTTCCGATCAAAACGATGGATAAATCCGTGCTGCGGGAAGTTATGCGCGGCGGATTGTATAAAATGCGTGAAGCCGGTGTCTTGCTGGTTGGCGGGCACAGCGTTGAAGATAATGAAATTAAATACGGTCTTTCCGTAACCGGAGTGATTCATCCGGACAAAGTATTATTTAATCGCGGTGCTAAAGCCGGAGATAATTTGATTCTGACCAAACCTTTGGGCACGGGCATTATCAGTACGGCCATAAAGGCTCAAGAAGCGTCTTCAGAAATGATAACAAGGGCAATATCCTGCATGACACAGCTTAACAAGAAAACATCGGAGATGATGATTGCCGCAGGCGATATTCACGCCTGCACCGATATAACCGGTTTTGGTTTTTTAGGCCATGCTTGTGAGATGATTGAAGGCAGTGACGTTGGCATGAACATAAACTCCGCCGCCGTGCCCATTTTTACCGGTTTGCAGGAATTAGTGGAAACCGGTTTTGTTCCCGGCGGTCTTTACCGCAATAAGAATTTCCGTATTTCCCAAATTGAAGCGGCGGATACCTGCCCCCCGTGGCTTTTAGATATTTTTTTTGATCCGCAGACCGCAGGAGGGTTATTTTTCAGTTTGCCCCAAAAGCAAGCGCAAAACCTTGTGGAGAAAATGCGTCGCTCCGGGATTGGCGACGCCGCTGTTGTCGGTGAAGTTGTTGCCGATCATCCCGGTAAAATTTTTATTTACTAAGGAGATTCAGTTGGCAGTTTCATTCACGCCCGAGCCATGAAAGTAGAATCAATTACAATCAAGAAAGAGACGGAGCTGAATTTTAAAAAGCTCATGGACATAGTCCGGCCTGATGATTCATTAGTCCTGCTGATGCAGGGCAGTCCTGATCCCGATGTCATCGCTTCGGCTATGGCGCTGCGCGAAATTATCCAGCGGACAAAAGGTCTGGCCAAAAGTGTTTTTGTTTCCACGGAGCCATTGATCAGACAGCAAAATCACGAATTTGTTTCTTCCATGCGTCTCCATATTAATTTAATTAATCAAGTGGATTTGAATTCTTACAGTTTAATCGCGCTTTTGGATGCCCAGCCTTCTTTTTTTGATGACGCATTAAACTTCATAAAGCCGCAGATTGTTTTCGATCATCACCCCCGCGAAGGAAACTGGCAAGCAGATGTGGAAGATATCCGGCCCGACTACGGCGCGTTATCCAGCATTATGACCGAATATCTGCTTTGTGCCCGCGTGAAAATCCCCCATAACCTGCACACAGCTCTGCTTTATGGAATCAAATCGGATACGGACAATTTTAATCGAGCCACCATTATCGAAGATATCAGCGCTTATACCTATCATACAAAACACGCCAATATGCGACTGATCCGCCGCATTGAACTTAATCAAACTCCGGGCAGTTTTTTGAAATATTACGATCACGCCTACCATCACATGAACAATTCTCACGGCCGGCGGGTTTGTTATCTGGGAGGCGTTGAAAGCGCTGATGTCTGCGTTCAGATCGCTGATTTTTATTTGCGTTTAATCGGCACTTACTATGTTGTTGTGGCCGGAACCGTCGGCGATAAGTTCATCATTATTTTTCGTGGTGATGGTTATCGACAGGATTGCGGCGCAATCGCGCAAAGGGCTTTCGGGTTAATCGGTAAAGGCGGTGGACATAGAAGCGCCGCACGAATGGAAGTTCCTCTGGAAGTATTAAAAGAAAAATTAGGCGGCGATTTATCCCAGAGAAATGTTGACAGGTTTCTTTCCCAAAGCCTGAGAAGAGATCAAAAACCTGATTCCGCCGGACATAAATGTTCCACTAAACATACAGGGAAGGAAAACATATGAAAGACGTCGGATTCAAAAAAGAAATATCAACAGGTTGTTATCTTGATCCTTTTAATGGCTTCCAAGAAAAGAAAATCCCTATTGAATTGCGTTATGATGAAATCACCGGTGTGGCGTGCCGCATTTTACCTTACCGCGTCCGTCCAGCCCAAAGGCCTGATTTAAATTTTTATTTGGAACAATCGCCGGAATCGTTATGTCCATTTTGCTCTGATCTTTTTGAGAAGACAACCCCCAATTTCATGCCCAATATTATTCCGGAAGGAAAATTTAGGCGGGGAGAAGCATGCCTGTTTCCTAATGCCTTTCCTTACGATCAAAACAACAATGTGGCAATTTTATCGTCACGACATTTCATCGGACTGGATCAACTGACAGCGGATACGATGCGCGACGGTTTTGCCGTCTGCCGCGACTATTTTCACCGTACCGCCGAATTAAATTTGGGTTATAAATATTGTTCAATTAACTGGAACTATATGCCGCCGGCCGGCGGCGGGCTGATTCATCCGCATTTGCAGACAATTGCCGGACATAAACCCACTAATTTTATGCAACGCCTTTTAGCCAGCGCCCAAAATTACGCCGTCGCTACAAATGGAGACAACTTATGGCGCAATTTGATTGCTTTGGAAAAAAACGCGAAAGAGAGGTTCATTGCCAGCACAGGCGTTATCAGTTGGCTGACCAGTTTTGCGCCGAAGGGCATGGCCGGAGAAATAGATTTTATTTTTCCGGAAAAAACATCATTTTTTGATTTAACGGAAGCTAATTTCAACGAACTCCTGACAGGACTATCCAAGGTATTTGGCTATTTGTACGCGAATAACTTTATAAGTTTCAACATGTCATTTTATGCCACAATGATAAACAATCGTTATTTTTGCGTGCAGGGAAAGATTGTGCCGCGCTTTGTGATTAATCCATTAGGAACGAGCGATTTGAATTATTTTGAAAAACTGCACAATGAAATTATTTGTCCGACTGTTCCGGAAGAATTATGCAGTGAACTTCAACCTTATTTTAATATCGGGTTATAAAGAGATTCATAGTCAACAGATCATTCTCTTTCATAATCGGATTATTAACAACAGTGGAGTTTAAGGATTATAAAATGACAGGTCATTGTCCGGCGATCACGGGTATGAACCCCAAAGCAATCTGCGCTGTGTTTGTAATATTTGAGTCTAAAATCCCGCGTCCCGGCCAACTATGTTGGCGGGATTGTTCCTTTTGCTCTTCGAGCTTCACTCCATTCGCTCTCAGCGGGAGTCACGATCGCTACGCTCCTGGGATAATTCGACTAACGAATATTACTGCACTGCGTTTGTAATATTCGAGTCTCATTATTCTTCTTTGCTGGTTTTGGCGGTCTCCGTTTTGGTAGTTTCTTTGGGTGTAGAACTATCGCTAGTTTCTGGTTTTTCTGCTTTAGCGGTCGCCGAAGGTTTCTTTCCTTTGTAATCCGTTACGTACCATCCTGAACCTTTCAGGCTAAAAGAGGATAAAGAAACTAACTTTTGCACCTTGCCTTTGCAAAACTTGCAGCTTTTCACTTCCGGATCGGAAATTCCCTGAAACACTTCAAATTGGTTGCCGCATTTACGGCATTTATATTCATAAATAGGCATACTGAAAACATCCTTCCACAACGATCTATTAGTTAAATAGATCGCCAATTTTAAATTGACTGCTGAAGCAGTCCAATACTATTCCTAAATCATGCTCTTTAACGGGTTGCAACGCATTCCTGGTTAAATTGTGCACGATATCTTCCTCTTTTCCCTTTTCTTCCCTGGCGGCATTAAAGTCAATTTCTCCGTTGCCAAAACGCAAGACATGAATCAATTCATGCACGGCAATGTAAAGCATCAAAGGGCTGAACTTAATGAAAGAATTAGCCCGATCTACCGCATCCAGAATGATATTGTCCTGCAGGCAGATTCTGTAAAAATCAAACCCGTCTTTGCCGCTTCCCGCGAATACGTCAGGCTTTTCGTAAGAATATTTGCAAAGATGAGCAAACGTTCCGTCTTGGATCTCTTGTTGATCCAAATAAGCAAGCGTTTTTACATCATATTTATTTTTTTTAAATTCATCCTCGCTCAGCCTGAAATGATACGATACCAGTTTCTCAGCATCGTTAAATGCTCTTTTCGCCATTGGCACCTGTGCCGTATTAAAGTAAAGAGGCATAAAATCACCACAAAAAATCATCTTAAATTCTGAACTAATATATGCATTTAAATAGTTTTTGTCAAGACAGGTTAAATACGCGTGATATTATACCATTTCTAAATCAAAGATGATATTGAGGCGGCTAGGCGGAGGCGACGAGGCGTATTTTTGTACATACGTTGAGGAAGCCGCCGACGTAGCCAACAAAGTTAGCCAAAGACCGGGAGCGCATCCCGCAGGGGAGCGCATAACAAATAAGTTTTTTACCTTACCGGTAATTACCACCGGTAAGGTGGTAACTTACATCCGACTTGGTATTAGAAACTGATGGCCAAACCCACATAAGGACCGTAGAAATCCATCTTGGCGTATATATCGCTGACATTATCAATTTTTACGGACATCGCCCGGTAACCGCCGTGGATATTTAAAAAGGGAAAGGGAGTTACAGAAAGATCCGCCATTGCGTCATAAAGAAAGCTTCCCGAGTAGCCCATTCCCGTGACCTTTGCCCGTGCTTCCAGAATATTAGCCAACAATCCGATTTTAGCGCCGACGCCGATCATAGGAATAGGAACGTGGATATCTTTTTGGGTATCGGATACTGATGAATGGATTCTGACATCGCCATCGAAATATTTTACTTTACCTATAATTCCCAAAGACAGGCCGGCGAGAATATTTTTAAAGTTTAATAATTTATATTGATATTCAAGGTCAATCATGCTTGTTTTTAATTCGGATTCAACGTAGTCACTCACATTATATGTGTCGCCGTTAAATTTAATTTCCTTGTCTATATTCTTAGCTCCGGAAAGATTTACCCATGAATAAGCCAAGCTGATTTCGTGGTTGCCAAGTTCAAAATAGGCTTCTGCTCCGGGGATATTGTCATTACTAATTCCTAAATCATCCTTTAGATTGATATCTGTGCCGGTAACGCCATTGTCGTCTATGCGCAAATTACCACTGAAAGAGGGAATCCAATAATCGGCGCGCGCGCCAAATCCTAAAGCAAAAGCTGACGGGGCACAAAATATTGTCAGTAAAATTAATGTTCCAAGAGTGGCGAATAAATTCTTTTTCATATGAGAATTTCCTTATCGATTGCTGGATATTATTGTTTTGCGAAAGCCGGGAAGTGTATAAATTTATTTAAAGGTTTTGTAAAGGAATTTGCTTTTGGCAGAATTTGTGTATCTTGATGATTAATACACCGGATAACCAAAATTAAATTGACATCATTGCCGCTTAAGGCGTATATCCAGTTAAAATCACGGGTATAACCATCAAAGCATATTTTGGAAACATTTCGCAGCAAGCTGCGCTTTAAAAGATAATCCCGCTTAGCTTCACACGTGGGATAATTCGACCGGCAAGCTTCAGTCGCAGATGACCTTCAGGTTGTGCACTTTGTTTCTGAAGCTTGGGTCTCATTAAATTGGAGTTTCACAATAATACAATAAATAGTTTATTATTTTGAGGATAAATATGGTGCGAAAAACAGGTTTAAAAAAAGCGGCAAAAATAAAGATCGGCGTTTTATACGGCGGCAGGTCAGGCGAGCATGATGTCTCGCTTTGTTCCGCCGCTTCGGTTTTTTCCGCCTTTGATCGAAACAAATATGAAGTAAAGGCCGTAGGCATTGCCAGAGATGGCCGTTGGTATGTGCAGGACAAACCGGAAATAATCCCGGATAAAAGTTTCGGCAATATCCTGTCTTTAAAGAAAAGCGGGAAGTGGCTCGTCAATCATTTCGAGCAAAATAATAAATTGCATCTTTATAATATTGAAAACAAAAATGAAGAGGTTATTCTGGATGTTGTGTTTCCCTTGCTTCACGGCACATTCGGCGAGGACGGCACACTACAAGGCTTGCTGGAACTGGCAATGGTGCCTTACGTGGGCGCGGATGTAACCGGTTCGGCTGTCGGCATGGATAAAGATATTGCCAAAAGATTGCTTAAAGAAGCGGGCGTTCCGGTCGTGCCATCTTTAACTATCAATAAACAGCAGTGGAAGGATAATCCAAAATTAATAATTAAGAACGCGCTGGATAAACTCGGACTGCCTGTTTTTATTAAACCGGTCTGCACCGGCTCTTCCGTGGGAGTCAAAAAGGTAAAGAAAAAAGAAATGTTCGCGAAGGCGATGAATTTTGCTTTTCAATTCGACACGCGTGTCATGATCGAGAAGGCCGTTGATTGCCGCGAGATTGAATGCGCCGTAATGGGAAATGATAATCCCGCCGCATCAGTATTGGGAGAAATAATTCCCCAACATGAGTTTTATTCCTATGAGGCCAAGTATCTTGATCCCGACGGCGCCAAGCTTTTAATTCCAGCACAAATTAAAGCATCTCTTGCCGATAAAATCAGAAAGACTGCGGTTGAAGGATACATGGCACTGGGTTGTTCTTCCATGGCACGGGTTGATTTCTTCCTGGATAAGAAAACCAATAAATTTTATCTCAACGAAATAAACACGCTTCCCGGCTTCACCAGCATCAGTATGTATCCGAAACTGTGGGAAGCTACAGGACTTAAATACAGCGACCTTCTGGACAAACTTATCGCTCTGGCACTCGATCGCCACAAGAAAAAGTTAGAAATTAAAACGGAGGGGATTTAATGAGACTTAAGTTTCAGGAACGTAGTGAACTGAAACTTGTTAGTCGTAATGAGACTAAAACTTCAAAAGCAAAGCGCATTGAAGTTTTTTAGCCGAATTATCCAATAGCCAAAGGCTATTGGGAACTATCCCGATAATGAAGCTTATCGGGATTAGTACAACAGATTCATGATATCCAAAATATCGGAAAAAACGAAGTTCGTATATTAATTGTTATATTTCAAACAAGTATGCCAAGCCTTAGGAACTAATAATGACTCCAGAGTATCGTATCAAAACAGAAAAACAAATTACGTCTTACTTGAAAAGATACGGTGTTAAAAAAATAAAATACATGCAGGTTGAACAGACTTTTCAAGACTTAGGCGCAGAAGTTAACGTTTGGAATGTTAAGACTGAAAATAGTGCTTGGTGGGTTGTTGAGGGTGAAAATGTCCCAATGAATCTTTACTCTCAAGATGCTAACTATTTTTCCGCAGATGAAGCGTACTCATTTCATATGGGTATAACACAAAGGCTCCAAGCCCAACATCAAAAAGAATTTAAACATGTCATTGATGAAATACCCTTGGACATCGATAGAGTAAAGTCAATTAGTCGAAGATTGAATATCGCTTCACAAGATTTAAACGATATCTCAGGCCCTGAAGACATTCAAAGCATTGGCCTGACATGTCGAGAAAGCTTAATCGAATTGGCTACCGTGTTGGCAAATGATAATCCCAATTTATTGAAGGATAACAACTTAAAGGCGACTGACTTTAAAGGCATTGCAATAGCGGTAATAGACATATACGCTTCAGGAAAAAGCAACAGCAAACTGCGTAAACGTTGCCGAACTATGGCCGAAATTGCATGGGATCAATCGTCAGAAATTGTACACTCACCAAATAAGAACCTCCCAGATGCTAAAATCTGCCTCCTTTTTACCTGTGCGGTTGTATCAATTTTTCAAAATTTATTTCTAAAGTATTTGGGATTTGATTCCGAGCCGAAATGCGCGGAATGCAAAAGCATGGATATGGATCTTCTCTCAACCGACCAAGATTCTATCATAATCATGCATTGCAACGCCTGTGGTCATGAAGAAGATATACAAATGGCGAATAATAAAGCTGAATAAAAATATAACCATGCTCTTGCAGCGTAGTGCAAAAAGCCGCGCCCACTGAAGACCGCCGTTGGCCAATTGTTCGAAATAAAATAATTTATTTTTTCAGGAGGTAAAATTATGAAACGACCGGCGTCATTAGTAATAGGCATTTTACTTCTTGTTCTAGCCTGTGCCCAATTGGGCCGTTTTATTTGGGGAGTCAGCATAATTGCCGCGGGAATGGAATTTCCTCTCTGGCCCAGCGCGGTGGCCGCTGTAGTTCTGGCCGCTCTGGGTATCTGGCTTCTGAAAGAAAGAAATAAATAGAACACATAAAAGCTTAGACTATTGGAGACGATTAATAAATATTTGATTTTAATAAAATATTGTCGTAAATAATCAAGAGCTGAATACGTTGTTTTAAAAACAGCAAGTTTATGTATTACTATATTAATTGTTGGGTCAAAGAAAGGAGATAAGGAAATGAACAGAAGAATAGTAATAGTATGTTTTGTAGCGATTGGACTTATCCTTGGTAGTACTACTGTCATGGCTGCTAGATCTGATAGGGAAAAGGCTGCAATTGCTTCAGCTGAGAAATGGCTTAGAATTGTTGATAAAGGAAAATATAGTGAGAGCTGGGAGGAATCGTCTGAATATTTTAAACAAGCTGTCACGCAGGATCAGTGGGAACAAGCAGTTCAGGCAGTACGGGAACCCCTCGGCAAATTGATTTCAAGGAAAGTAAAAAGTGCCACTTACGCAACTTCTTTACCGGGAGCGCCCGATGGGCAGTATGTTGTAATTCAATTTAACACTTCATTCGAGAATAAAAAATCAGGGATTGAGACAGTTACTCCAAGGATGGATACGGATGGTATATGGAGAGTGTCTGGTTACTATATCAAATGAAGACTAAATAATTATAATTAAACATTCCAGATGAATATCACACCGCTGGTGGGGAAAATCCATTCCTTGTCAGATATCTTTATGCCGATGGATTTACCTTTACGTTCTGATATGGCAGGTTGGGGATGCCTTCCGGCAAAAAAGCTCGATTCCCTGACGTTTTTTAATTTAGCCTTTTCGTAATTGAAGTTAATATCCACGCCTCTTGTGGGATAAATAAGATAAACAGGAAAGATTTTATTATGTTTTGCCTGTTTAGTGGCAATTTCTATTTCAATCTTGACTTCGCTGTTTATCTTTTTCTTTAGCGCTTCATTGCCGCACCAAACTTCGTAGCCGCGCTTTGTCTTTTTTGTTTCGATAATAGGAATTTCTTCATTGTCAATACGCACTCGCTCGACGGTAAAATCACGCTCCATGACCAAATCTTTGCCGTTGCTCAGAAGCCAGCGGTATTCGCAGAGCGGGTCTTCAAACAATGCGGCTAATTGTGAATTATTCAGGGCGCAGCCGATCATGAAAATATTGTTTCTGATCGTTTTTTTGTATTCGACGTGAGTGCTGACGCGAAAATAATCTTTGGAAGGTGCGGCAATTTTTTCCGCTTTCGGCAATTGCGCTACGCGAATATTGTAGCGGAAGCAGGAACGCAATTCGAGCTGGCGGTCTTCCTTGCCGAAGAGCGTTTCAAACATTTCGTAATAAATGGCGTTGCCCAGTTCCTCGTCACGCGCGCGTGTTTGAAGGCAATGACGGATAATATTGTCAATGCGGGAGATGGATTTTTCTTCATCCGGAATAAATATCCGCCGCAGCCGGGGCTCAACAGCATCGGTTTTTCCTTTTTGCAGAAAAACACGGGGCGCCCTTTTTCCTAAGGCACAGAGGACTTCATAGCTGATGGTTTTGGCCTTGGCGGCAATTTCATTGGCGCTGATGTATTCTTTCCCTTGCCTGCCCAAAAGAACGACTTCATCACCAACCTTGCAATTGGGAATATGGGTAACATCAATCGTGCACAGATCCATAGAAATCCTTCCGACAATGGGCGCCCGCTTGCCGCGGATTAAAGCCTCGCCTTGATTGGAAAGAATAAAGCCGTAACCGTCTCCGTAACCTACGGGGATAGTCGCAATGCGTGTTTTTCTGCTGGTAATGTATGTGCTACCGTAGCCGATACCGTAGCCTTCAGGAAAATCCTTCAGTAAAACAATGCTGGTTTTAAACGACATTACCGGGGAAAGCCTGGCTTTGGATTCGTTTACCGGTGATGGATAAATGCCGTAAGTCATAATTCCCGGACGCGCCATGTTCAATTTAAATTCGGGATAGTTTAAAATCGCGCCGCTGTTTTCCATGTGCCGGATAGGTATGGTTATGTTCACGCGTTTAAGCCGAGCAAGCAAATCGTGAAACAATTGCCCTTGATTTTTATTGTAAGGAGTAACGACTTCGCTGGAGGCAAAGTGGCTGAAAATTCCCTCCAGCGTAATATTGGGCAATTTGGATATTTTACGTATAAATTTCAGCACTTCGCTGTGCATGATTCCGCCGCGTCCCATACCGGTGTCAACTTCAATATGTACAGGCAGTTTATGGCCGGAATTTTCCAGTGCTTTATGCAGCTTTTTCGCAAAAGCCGCGTCCGAAACTGATGGGGTAAGGTTGTATTTGATTATTTGTTCGATTTCGGCCACGGTTGACGGCCCTAAAATTACAATGGGCGCTTCGATGCCGCTTATTCTAAGCTGAACGCCTTCATCGGCATTGGCCACTCCCAGCATCCGTGCGCCGTTTTTTAAGGCGATGTTGGAAATTTCTATGGCGCCGTGCCCATAAGCATCAGCCTTGACGACCTGCATAAAATCAACTTGCGGCCCGATCAATCTTTTTATTTCTTTCAGATTACCAATAAAATTATCAAGATCAACTTCGACCCAACTTCGATATTTTTGTTCTTTCTTTAACGCCATGTTTGCGATAATATCAAACCGTTGATGAAAGTCAAGCTGTCTATATTTTTCAAAAAAACAGCAATTTATGCTTGATAAAATTATATTTTTGATTAGAATAAAAAAACACTGGAGGGTGAATATTTAAACCCCTTACAACGAGGAGGAAAAACCGATGGCGAAAGTAAAGGCTGGAGATGTTCTGAATTGTGAAGTATGTGGACTTGCCGTAATAGTAGACGAGGAATGCGGTTGTGCTACAATTGACCTTATTTGTTGTGAAGAGCCGATGGTCAATACGGGTGTGTCAAAAATAAAGAAAATACAGGCTGCAGCCGCGCCGAAAAAAAAGGCGGTAGTGAAAAAAGTAAAAGTGGCAAAGAAAAAAACACCAGTGACGAAAAAGAAACCTGTAAAGAAAATTGTAAAAAAGATTGCAAAGAAGATTGTAAAAAAAGCAGCAAAAAAGAAATAAGTAATTGTGGGCTGTTCACTAATGTTCAGATGCAAGGCGCGCAAAAAAACGAGCCGCGAGGCGTATTTAGATATACGTCGAGCGGTGCGGTTTGCAGCGCAACACAGCTGATGAGCGTTTTTCAACAACCCCATTCTCTGAAAGTTAAATCTTACATTTAATAAAGTACCATTAGAAGCGGGACTCTATTAAATATATGTTTTTACCAAAACTGCCCATCTCATATAACCATTTGCACAAAAGCCAAGCCGGGAAACCCGCCTCCGGCACGTATGTTCGGGACTTGAAAAATTACGCGAATTCTGATTAATCTGTTTTTCGAAGGGGTTCCAACATGACAACGAAAAATAGTCCAAATGAAAAAAAAGAGGAATTGGGTTCGTCCGCTCTTAAAGTGAATTTGGAAAGGACAGCCGTAACCATAGAAATACCGGAGCAATATGCGCCTCTGCTTCAGGTTGTGGCCGGCCATTATGGCCTGCAGAAAAAGACCAGTGAACTGCTGACGGAGCTAAACCATCCTTTAGTTAACTGGGAATATGTTCTGAAAGAACTGAAAGCCATTTCCATCGGAGATTTCTATATTTACAATAATCATCAAGATGGGTTGTCCGCTCTTTCCATGATGCTGCGTATTTACTTCGACGTTATCAAATCGGCATCAAATAAGGACATTAAGGACAGCGCGATACACTATCTGTTCGATTATATTGACACGATACTTACTCAGAGCAACGAATTTCTCCCGCGAAACTTATTTCTATTTTCAGAAATCACCGAATCACTCATTAATATTGCGGATGGGGATGCGATTGTCTTCAAGAAATGTTCGACGTACCTCAAAAGAATCATCAAGAGCATTACAGAGAACAACATAGATATTCACACGCCCCTGTTCGATAGTTTGGTCTACAGGATGTTTAAAATTACATATCAATTCTGGCTAACTCAACCCGACCCCTTCGAGTGGTTTACGAAAGTAGAAGGAGAGACGGAGGAATCAATCAACGCTTACAGACAATTCATCCAGCCCCTGAGCCATCAGCATCTCCAATCCCTGCTCGAAGGGTTGGAAGCCCTTCGCCCGGACAAGCTGGAGGCAAGCGGGGACAAAATAAAAAGGTACATTGATATGCCGGATTATTTTCAGATAGTAAATGGCTATTTGCTGGCCGCTGATCTATTGGAAAAGTCGGAAGCACATCAAGGCCGTCAGCATCTGGCTAAACTGGGTTTCCTTTTTAACATAATGGATATTCCCAGCCTTGCCGATATCCATGCCAGCGCCCTGCGGGAAATCAATCATGCTCTCAACAAGGTTTTCCAGGAAGAAAAAAAGGAAAACATGAACGACTTTGTGCGTAAGGTATTCGGCTTTCTAAAAAAGAGCAAATCCCAATATGAATTCAGCATGGCAATTTTTGACTGCATCACGACGACGGCGAAGGAAGTTTTTGCGCAAAACAGCCATCCTCTTGTGGATACATTTATCGATGAACTGATTGCTTACGGTTTTCAATATCCGGAGATTAAAGGCTCAACCACGGAATGGCAGGTTAAAGTCAATCCCGCCCATATCACCAATATACGGTCATGGCTTGAGATTATCGGTATGAAGCCCCGACGGACAAAAAGGTTGATTTCAGCCCTGATCATCAATTTGAAAATCGGGGGTATTTTTGTTCGGGATACAGATCTCATCCAGAAAAATATTTCCGCGCTGCTCAATACCGATATCGCGCCGGCGTACAGTCTGATAAAACAGCTCCTCAGAATCTTTCCGGTCTACTTCAGCGAAATCGGCGCCGAAGGCGAATTGCGGGATATCTCCACCAAGGTTGATGAGCTTTCTTCCCGTAACGACAAGCTTGTATACTTCTTTCGGAAGCAATCCCACGTTGAGAGTAACAGTCTGCTCGTGAAATTTATTGAGGACATTTTCCAATACTGGCGCTCTGGTGACAAGGAGTTTCTCCGCGTACATCTCCCCGACGAGGTGTATGAGCAAGTGGTGAACTCCGGAGAATATTTCGACGGAATGCACAAAGCGTTTAAATATTTCTTTACGAAGGTTAATAATGATCCCCTGGATTTTCTCGAATGGGACAAAGAAAGAGTGTACAAGGAACTCCGTCATGTAAAAGGTCTTAATGACAGAGATCAGGAGCGGATCCAAATCATGATCCGCATTTACCAGTTGATCTATAAAAAATACTATCCTCAGTATATCGATTTATTGAAAGATTTGGAATCAGTCAATGCGTTTCCCCAAACTGATATTACCTCTTTGAAACGCTCTCTGGACATAAAGGATTATTACCGGAGTCTTACAATTATACTAAAATTTTTGTCCATATTGAAAGCAACGATTCTTTCTCCCCAGAAGACGCAGTTTTATGAGAACATATATTACAAGAGGCACATAGCGGCAGGCATTCCGTCAATGTACGGAAACTACCATGAGAAGAAATTTGAGGCCGTTGGTTTATCTCTGAGACTGGAAACCTTATCCACTATGCTTTTTGAGGAGTTGATTCAATCATTTAATCTCAAATTCATTACCAAACAAACCATTACAAAGATTCATAGATATCTGTGGCTCTATATCAGCGCCCTGGAAATTGAAGGTATTTCCACGGAAGGACTGGCCGCTAAAGTCAAATACGTAACGCACGCCCTGCCGGTAAAACAGTTTTCCACAGACCAATACATAGACATCTTCCGTTTTATCTCCAAAGATATTCAGGATATTGTTCATAATTATTACATTGACGCCCACAGCTTCAACTTGTCTGTTATTATCGGGCAGGTTTACCAGCAAGACGCTGAAGCTGATAAAAAATCAGAGCAGAAAAAATATGAAAAATCCGTCTATCAGCACTCGGAAAATTTTATCAGAGGGATGATATCTTCGGCCTTCGGTCTTCAGGTGTTGGACAATTTTGTTAATGCAGTAATCAAAACTCTGAATTCCGAGTCGGAAAAGTTTAAGGATAACAAACAGATTCTCAACGTCCTCATGGCCTACAATCCGGAGTTGACTGTTGCATCCTTTTACAGAAAGAATAAAAGGTTGGATAATCAAATATTCCTCGGGAACAAGGGATATTTTCTCAAAGAGATGGTATCTTTTGGTTTTAATGTGCCTCCCGGATTTATCATCACCACGGAAGTATTCAGAGGATATGATGCGGTCTATGGCTATAAGTATATTTTTGATGACCTCGTTGTCCGGGTAAACAAAGAGATAGTCGCGCTGGAGAAGATAACGGGCCGTAAATTCGGTGATCGCCGCAATCCCTTGCTGTTATCAGTACGAAGCGGCGCCACGGTCTCTCTGCCCGGCATGATGAAATCTTTTTTAAATGTGGGTATTAACGAATCCATAGCGGAAAATCTCAGCACAAAGGAAAACTTTCAGTGGGCGGCCTGGGACTCGTATCGCCGGTTTTTACAGACATGGGGCATGTTCCAGGGGCTGAATCGTAATTATTTCGATGCAATAATCGATGAATTCAAACAAAAACATGACATAGAAAGAAAGATAAAGTTTCTTCCCGACCAAATGAAACAGATTGCCCTTTCCTATAAGAAAGGAATAACGGACAGTGGCATTATACTCAAAGATAAACCCCTGGAACAGTTACGGCACGCCATTCTCCAGGTTTTTGACTCGTGGTATTCGGAACAGGCGGAAATCTATCGCCATCAGATGCATCTCTCCGATAAATGGGGAACAGCCGTGATTGTACAGGCAATGGTCTTTGGAAACCTCAATGAGCAATCCGGGTCAGGGGTTATTTTTACCCGCGAACCAAAAAGCTCATCATCCGATGTGACCCTTTACGGAGATTTCATATTTGGTGTTCAGGGAGATGATATTGTTTCCGGTCTGGCGGAGACGTATTCTATTTCGGAGCGGCAGCGCATGGCAGAACGCAGATATTCAGAAATATCTCTGGAAGCAAAATTCCCGGAGATTTACGCTGAACTGGTAAGGATTGCTGAAATCCTGATTTATGAGAAAGGTTTCAACCATCAGGAGATTGAATTTACCTTTGAAGGTCCAACCAGCGATAAATTGTATATACTGCAAACGCGGGATATGAATCCAATAAAGACAAAAAAATGGAGGCGTTTTAAGGATACCAAGACCTTACAATCAGCCGTGCTGGGAACAGGAATAGGCGTGAACGGCGGCGCTCTTTGCGGCAGAGCGGTCTATTCAGAATCGGACATTAAACGTTTCCGCAAAGCTGAACCGGAAACGCCTCTCATTCTGGTGCGCCCTGATACTGTTCCTGATGATGTTGGAGTCTTGCTGCAAGTTGAAGGACTTTTGACCGCCAAAGGCGGAAGCACTTCGCATGCCGCGGTAACAATCCCGCAACTCAACAAAGTCGGAGTTGTCGGTTTCAGTAAACTAAAGGTTTATGAGGTTGATGAATACGCAACAATAGAAGACCATGCAATCAAAGCAGGAGACTTCATCAGTATAGACGGTTGGAGCGGCACGGTATACTCAGGACAACATGAAAGCGAGGTTTAATCTCTATGGGTTAAATTCCCCGTCGCTTGCGACGAAGAAATAATTATAATACAAAAAGATACCCCGCTGCTTGCGGCGGGGTTGTTCATTTGAACGCGTGATATAAAAAATTTAACTCGCAGCCGCGAGCAGCAGCTGCGAGTTAAAAACTAACCCTACACTAATTTCTCTTATAAAATATTTTTATGAACGTAGACGGTAAGATCTCCCATCCTGTTTACGTAACTTCCATATTCATTGTCATACCAGCCGAATATCTTTGCCGCAACAACAGGCACTTTCATTAAATTCTCGGGAAATGCCTTCATCAGGTCAGCGGGCAAGTTGGGAATATGAGAAAGATCCAGATTAATAAAGGCAGTTCGTGTGTGATTAAACTGACCTTCAATGATTACCGCCGCATCCACGCCGAAAAGATCGGTGGGTACATTTTGTTCCATTGTAAATTTTATTAAGTGGTCAGGATTATTTTGCGCCGCTTTTTCATAAATTTCGTTGACCATTTTTGTATTGATGGCTATTGCCGCGCCTTGTTTATTAGTGCGGGTCTGAAAAGTCGCATTGAGAACGATCAGGGACATGGTGCTGGTGGGCACTCTGATTGAATCCGCCATAAAACCAATGTGCTGTACCTCCGGAATTACATCTATCAAAGCCTTGGCGGCATTCGTGGATGTCAGGATGATATTATTCAGAATGCTCCTGTTTTTTCTCAGGTCCTTTTCGCCCGCTTTGGGAACGCTGTCCAACACGCTCTGGGTATTGGTAACCGCGTGAATGGTCGACATGGAGGCCGTAAGAATATTGTTTGTTTCCTCGTTTTCCAGAAGCGGTTTAATCATATGGGCAAGCCCCGTTGTTGTGCAGGACGCGGCGGAAACAATCAGATGTTTCTTCGGATCGAAAGCGGTATGATTTATTCCGTAAATCAAAGTAACAGCGTCATCCGGTGTGGAAAATGCTTTGTTCTTTATCTTGAAGGGGGAAGAGTTGATGACTACCTTTGCTCCTCCGTGTAAATGTCCTCGAATAGAACCGCTTTTATTATCCGAAGCAATGGTCGGGTCCTTAAATTTTCCTGTGCATTCCATAACGATGTCCGCACCGTATTGTTTCCAGGGAATTTCGGCTGGATTTCTTGCTTCGCGCAGTACCGTGACAGGAATTCCATCAATTAGCATTTTGCCTTTCTTTTCGTCTATAATCTGAATGAGGCGTTCTGATTTTATGCCATAGAGAAATCTGTGCATCAACCCGTAGGTCGAATCTTTTTCAATCGTTTGGGCGATGGCATCCATGCCGGTGCCTGCTTCCCGTCCCAGATTAACAAAAATTTCCTTAAAATATTTCCTGCCGATATGGTGCCATAGAGTTAGTTTTCCGATTCTGCCTAAACTGTTGATACCAAGTACCGGTGGCCTATTTTCAAATACCTGAACTTTTGCCATAATAAATTCCTCCTTTATTTGTAATGAGACTCGCTAAAAACGAATGAAGTGAATACCCTGAAGGGCACCATGGGGTCACTGTAGGTTTGAAGCGTTAGTCGAATTATCCCGCAAAGCGGAGGGCATGAATCCCAAAGCTTGCTTTGGGGTCCATGCCCGTGATCCTGTTTGTGCAAGAAGTAAAATGTTGGTTGGTTTTTTCTTTGATGAGTTAATGAAAAATAATGCAGAGACACCCGCAGAAGTGCGCTGAAGTTAACTTTATTTAAATACGGTTTTGTGGTGACCGGGACACACATAAACTATCTCCCTTAAAAGGTCACCACTTCTTTACAGGGAAGACGGAAAAAAGTCAATAGCATAAATGGGAAATTTTCAACTTTTCGGTTTTTGCCTCTGCGTAACTTATTTGTTTTTAGTAATAATTAATTTATTTTGCGATTTATGCCATTTCTCAATCAAATATGAAAAAACTTATTCACACCTGCCTGAACTTCTTGCTCGTATTTGAAATGTGGAGTAATATCTGATTAGTCCAAGGAAAGGAGAATTCAATGAGACTAAATTTGTTTAGAGTGGCGCTGGTATTATTTATTTTGTTTACAGCTTCCGGCGCTGGGGCGGAAAGTTCCGTATGGGTAGTAAGTTCTTCCAAGGCAAATGTTTATCTTGCCGGCTCTTTCCATGTGCTGAGGGCATCTGATTATCCCCTGCCTGCTGAATTTATCACAGCCTATAAGAATTCCCGCAAAATCATATTTGAAATCCCGCCCGGTGAAACGGAGAGTCCTGAATATATGGAAAAAATTCTTAGCATGGCAATTTATACTGACGGCACAACTCTCAAAGATCATATTTCATCCGCCGCTTACGCCAAAGCGGAAAAATTTTGTCAAGAACGGAACTATCCGCTGGAGCAATACAAAATTTTTAAACCGACCACGTTCGTGATGACGCTTACGTTATTAGAAATAAACAAAATCGGCGCCGATCCCCAGAAAGGGCTTGATAAATTCTTCCAAGAAAAAGCTATGCAGGATGGAAAAACTACCGGAAGTTTGGAAACAGTGGATCAGCAAATCAGCCTTCTTGCGTCAATAGACGCAAACATTGGAAGTGACCAAATCCTTGAATCTATCGAGGAACTAAAACAAATTGAAGCAATGTTGGGAGAATTTCTGGCCGTCTGGAGGAAGGGAGATGAACCGAAAATGGAAGAACTTTACATCAAAGAACTAAAGCTCTATCCCAAATTATATCAGTCCCTGATTGTTGAGAGAAACAATAAATGGATAAGGAATATCGAAGGCTGTCTCAATGGTTCAGGAAACACTATGGTGGTTGTGGGTGCAGCGCATCTTGTCGGCGCGGACGGGTTGGTTAATTTGCTGCGCAAACGCGGTTACAAAGTGGTTAAGCTGCAGAAATAATAATCAGGCAAACCGCCCATCGTAAGAGAAAGGATATGCCATGATACCATTTCGATTTCAAAGGATAACGAGGCGGCAAGCCGACGACGCAGCCAACAAAGTTAGCCAAGGAAAGCGAATTGATATGAGAAGTGTTGTGACGATTTTCCTTGTTTTCGTTATAATCATTACCGCCCTCGGTTGTCACAAACAGACTGAGCAGGACAAGGTCAAGAAGGTTATTACTGACATCCAGACGGCGGCCCAAGAGAAGGATGTTAAGAAGATCATCAACAACCTCGCGAAAACCTACAACGATCCTCAGGGATTCAACTACGAAACTATCCGAGGGTTGCTGCTCGGCTATTTCTTTCAATACCCGAAAATATCAGCCTATATCACCAATCTCGAGATATCCGTTGAGAACACATCGGCCAAAGCTGTATTTCAGACTGTCCTGACCAGTGGAAACAAGACCGGCTCCGCGTCCGACGTGATCCCGCAGTCGCTCGGCGTGTGGGACTTCGATGTATCGCTGAAAAAGGAATCGAATGGCTGGAAAGTCACCTCCGCCAAATGGGAACAGGCGGAAAATGATGAGCGCGGGGGAGGCCGATGATTCAGGAAGAAAAAACAGTGACTAATTAATTTTTAACTCTATTATCGCTTTCACAAAGTTTCAGTCATGGGCAGTTGTCGAATTTGAGGATTACGGACCGAAACAAATAATCTGATAAGCTTTGAACTTAAATGCACCTGATTGGATACCTTTACCGGATTGTCTTCATTATATCCATCCGATAAAGCTTCCTTTGGGTCCGCTTCTATCAGGACAAATCCTGTCTGTACCGTCCTTTTTCGCCAGGTACATGAGTTCGTTTACCCGCTGAATAAACGTTTTCATATTTTCCTTCGGCTGGTACTGCGCCAGACCTATACTGACCGTCATATAAATATTTTGATCCAACACCGGAGAAAAGGTTTCTTTCCTTAATTCCTCTTGGATTCTTTTAGCGGTTACAATTCCCTCCTCTCTTGCGGTCATCGGCAGTATGATAGTAATTTCTTCGCCGCCATAACGATAGGCGGAATCAGCCTCACGCAGGCATCGTTTCACTACTTGACCGAGTCGCGATAATACATAGTCCCCTTCAGCATGTCCGTATGTGTCATTGAACTCCTTGAATTTGTCAAGATCCAGCATCATAATGGTCAAAGGTTGTACATAATAATAACTGTTCGACCTCTCTATTTCTCTTTCAAGCTGAGCGTAAAAATGTATGGAATTGTAAAGCTGCGTGAGGTCGTCTATTATGCTCTGTTCACGGTATTTTTTTTCGCTTTTCTTGAGCACATCCTCCACTCGCTTGCGCTCGGTGATGTCTCGGTAGTTGATAATTATAGCTTCAACAACATTATTATGGACCAGGTTACTTGCCACACCTTCAAATGTAAGCCAGCTTCCATCCTTATGACGAAGATGCATTTCACGTTTAATAATAGGGGTGTTTGTATCCTTGGACAAAGTATTGAATGCGTCAGCTAAAAACTGCATGTCATCCGGATGAACAAGTTCAAATCCTTTGGCCCCAATCCTTTCTTCATCCTTGAATCCCAAAACTCTCTCCACCGCCGGATTTATATAAGTGATAATTCCTTCTAGATTAAGGAGAGCAATGATGTCTAAAGAGTGCTCTACTAAAGCCCGGAAGCGCTGTTTCTCGCGGCGTAATTTCTCCTCAGCTTTCTTTCGCTTTTTGGCAGTATCCGGTGACTTAGCTTTGCTTGTTTTTTCGTTTTTCGTCATTTTTTGCCTTAATACAAGACTATTTGCTTAGAAATAAATTGCCGGCCAAAGTGTTCATGGAATTATAGTTACACTATTCAAGGCTTAATTATTGATGGTATAAAAATTTGGACTAATATGTCAAGGTAATCTTGACTATGGAATGTATGGCACGAACGGTGTTGATTATGGATTGAAAGGTTGTATGAATTGGAAAAATAAGAAAAACAACATTACAGGAAGAAAGATTTTCAGTCTCTCTTTGCACTTGCTGCCAAGATAAATTTTCCCTGCAAAAAATAATCATTGATGAAATTATTTCTTCCCGAAAATGTTTTTAATTATGCCCAGAAATCCATCCACTTTTAAGGATGCGCCGCCGACAAGGGCGCCATCGATATCTTCCATCGCAATTAATTCGCCGATATTGTCTTTGGTTACGCTACCGCCATAAAGTATGCGAATGTCATTCGCCATACTGCCATACAAATCTTTTAAGATGCATCGGATGAAGGCGTGCACGTCCTGCGCCTGCGCGGGTGTGGCTACTTTTCCCGTTCCTATCGCCCATATCGGTTCATAAGCGATGACAACATTATCAATTTTCTCCACGCCGCTTAATCCCTGTTTTACCTGCCTGTCAACCACTGATCGAGTAATCCCTTTTACCCTTTCCTCGTCAGTTTCACCGACACACATGATCGGCTTCAAACCAACAGCCAACGCCTTCTTGACTTTCAAATTCACATCTTGATCTTGTTCGTGAAAGTATTTCCGGCGCTCGGAATGACCGATGATCACGTAGGCGCAGCCGATATCTTTGAGCATGCCTGGCGCTATTTCGCCGGTGAATGCGCCTTTGTCTTCGTAAAACATATTTTGTGCGGCCAGAGATACGTTAGAGCCCTTAATGGTTTCTCCAACACTGAGCAAGGCGGTAAAAGGTGGCGCTAAAACGACTTCTCCGTTTTTTATAGTAGTCGTGCCTTCCTTGATTGCTTTGGCTAACGCGATTGATTCGGCAATCGTGTTGTGCATTTTCCAGTTACCGGCAACAATCCAATCTCTCATTATTTCACTCCTCATTGTGAAACTCCAATTTAATGAAACTCAGATATTACAAGCGTAGCACAGTAATATCTGTAAGTTGAATTATCCCACGTGCGAAGCTAAGTGGGACTATATATGAGACTCCAACTTAAAAAGCGCAGCTTGCTGCGAAATGTTTCCAAAGCTTGCTTTGGGGTTCATACCCGTGATTTTTCCAGCGCGGCAATTCCGGGCAGGATTTTTCCTTCCAGCAATTCTAGAAACGCGCCGCCGCCGGTGGATATATAAGACATCTTTGCGCTAAGGCCTGCTTTTTTAATTGCCGTATCAGTGTCACCACCGCCGATGATGGAGAGCGCTCCGGAATTTGCAACAGCTTGAGCCAGTTCGAAAGTTCCTTTGCTGAAAGGGGCGAGTTCAAACATGCCCATTGGGCCATTCCAGACGATTGTTTTTACACCCCGCAAGCCTTCATTAAACAGAGAAATTGTGGCCGGGCCGATATCCAGACCAATCCAGTCTTTGGGAATTTCTTTTACACCACAGACTTTTGTTTCGGCTTCCGCCATGGCGGTTTGGGCAATCACGGTGTCTACCGGTAATAAAAACTGTACGTTTTTTTGCTTTGCTTTTTCCACGATCTTTCGTGCCAGATCCAGCATGTCTTCTTCGCAAAGCGATTTACCGGTTTCGTAACCCGCCGCCCGTAAAAACGTGAAGGCCATGCCGCCGCCGATAATTATTTTATCCACCTTTTCGATGAGATTTTCCAGAAGTCCGATTTTATCGGAGACCTTCGCACCGCCGATAATTGCGGCCAAAGGCTTGGCCGGATTGACCATAGCTTTTTTGAAATATTCGATTTCATTTTTCAGCAGGAAACCGGCAGCGCAGACGGGGACAAATTCAGTGATAGCCGAATTGGAAGCCGCCGCGCGGTGAGAAACGGCAAATGCGTCATCTATGTAAATATCGCAAAGAGCGGCCAGCTGTTTGGCGAATCCCGCGTCGTTTTTATCTTCGCCCGGATTAAACCGGAGATTTTCCAGCAGGAATATGTCGCCTTCTTTCATAATGCCTACGGCCTTTTCGATTGCTTCTCCCACGCAATCATCGAAAAAAGTAACCGGTTTTTTCAGAAGATCCGAAAGCACCTTGGCCACCGGTTTGAGAGACATTTCTGCAACCCTTTTGCCTTTGGGTCTGCCCAGATGAGAAGCGATAATTAATTTCGCTCCCCGCTCCAGCGCGTAATTTATCGTCGGGATGCTTGCCCGCACTCGCTTATCGCCGGTAACATTTCCTTCTTTGTCCATCGGGACATTAAAATCCACCCGCAAAAAAACTTTTTTACCCTTCATCTCTACTTGATCTATATACTTCATCTTTTCTTCCTTACCTTTTCTATTTCATTATAAAAGAAAGCAGTTCCAGCATCCTGTTGGAAAAGCCCCATTCATTGTCATACCACGAAAGAATCTTTACCATTTTGCCGCCGATGACATATGTATTCGGCATATCCACTATGGAGGAGTGTTTGTTGTCGTTGAAATCGCGGGAAACCAGTTCTTCTTCCGAACACATAAGAATACCTTGCATGGCTCCTTTTGCATATTCTCTGATCTTGGCGTTAATTTCTTCTTTGTTCGTACTCTTCGAGAGCGTTGCCACAAAATCGACGAGAGAAACATTAGGCACAGGCACCCGGATAGCCAGCCCATCGAGTTTTCCCTTCATCTCCGGTATAACTTCCGCGATAGCCTTGGCGGCTCCGGTTGTGGTAGGTATTATGGAAAGAGCGGCGGCGCGGGCTCTTCTCAAATCCTTATGCGGTTCATCCTGAACAACCTGATCGTTGGTGTAGGCATGGATTGTCGTCATCAATCCGTATTCTACGCCAAATTCCTGATGCAATATCTTGACAATCGGCGCGAGGCAATTTGTGGTGCATGATCCCATGGAAATGATGTTGTGCTTGCTCTTGTCGTACACTTCCTGGTTGACGCCAAAGACGAAGGTTACATCCGGATTCTTGGCTGGGGCGGAAATGACAACCTTTTGGGCGCCTGCCTCGATGTGTTTCCCGGCGCCTGCCTTGTCCGTATATTTTCCGGTGCTCTCCAGAACAACATTAATTCCCAAATCTTTCCAGGGCAGTAATTCCGGTTCTCTGACGGAAAAAATTTTAATCTCTTTACCATCAACAATTATTGAATTGTTTCCAGCCTTAACTTCGGCATCCAGTGTTCCATGAGTTGAATCATATTTTAGCAGGTGAGCCAGGGTTTTGGCATCGGCGAGATCATTCACTGCCACGAATTCCACATCTTTGTTTTTGTATCCGGCTCTAAACACAAGCCGGCCAATTCTTCCAAATCCGTTAATGGCAATCTTTACTGGCATAATATCCCCCTTATCTGTTAAAAATTATTAATCAAAAGATATTTTTTGTCAATCTGTTTTGTGGTCTCGACGATGAAGACAGCGCGCTATATTGAATATTTAGGAGTAAGTAAACAAATACTTCACCAACAACTATTCTGTAATTGTCATTCGTTTGAATGGAAAATTACGGTTCGAAACAAACAGTAAATAACTCATATGCTATCCCCGGAATAGAGCTGGGAATGACAATGATTGCGGTGCCTCTGACACTAAAAAATCAAGAGTAAAAAATAGACCCCTATTTTCCCGTCAGCTCCCCGCTCACCGTTTGCGCAACACCAAACTGCCAACGGAATATCCGGCGCCAAAGGAACAGATCATTCCTATAGCACCCTTTTTCAGATCATTATTATAAAGATGAAAAGCGATAATTGATCCTGCGGACGCTGTATTACCATAGCGGTCAAGAATTGTAGGTATAGTTTCTTCCTCGACATCTTTACCAAGGAGTTGTTTTATCACCATATTGTTCATGTTGATATTTGCCTGATGAAGCCAGAACCGTTTTACATCCCGGGGTTTTAAATCAAGACTGGCCAGATGTTCACTAATATGTTTGACGGCAATCGGACTTACTTCTTCAAAAACAATGCGCCCTGACTGATGAAAAAACTTGTCCCATCCGAAAGGATCAACATCTGTGACATAAGACAGATGTCCGAAATTGGAGCGGATATTATTTGAAAATCGAGTCAGTGCTTTTGTGCTCAAAATTTCGTAACTATTCGGGCTAGTGCAGGTTTCAGACCGCTCCATTATTATGGCAGTACTTACATCACCAAAAATGAAATGACTGTCCCGGTCACAAAAATTTACCTGAGGAGTATTCAATTCCGGATTTATAGCCAAAACACACTTTGTTGAACCTGACTTCAGACTGTCATATGCGCGGTGAAGACCGAATGTCGCCGCCGAACAAGCCACCAGCATATCAAATCCAAAACCATCAATGCCCAGTTCATTCTGTATTTCAATGGCAATGGCAGGATAAGCCCGCTGAGTATAAGCACCGGCAACAATAACAGCATCAATATCGGCTGCCGTCTTACCGGCGGCGGCCATTGCCTTCCGCGCTGCAAAAATGCCGATCTCAGCCTGAATGCTTAATTCTTCCTCTTTTCTTTCAGGAAACTTGGGACGCATGCGATCAATATCTAAAATACCTTCTTTTGCATATACATACCGTGCTTTTATTCCAGACGTTTTCTCAATGAATCTTACGCTGGAGAGGGGTTTTTTCTCGATTTTGCCAACTGCTATATCCGATGCATGATCAGAATTGAACTTTTCCGCATAGGCGTTATAGCTTTCAACCAGTTCCTCATTTGTTATAACATTCGATGGTGTCCAAACTCCCGAACCACTAATGACGATCTTTGGGGATGATTTTGTTGTCATATTCAACAATCCTTTTTATAATACTATAAACGAAAAATTATATAGATCAACGTTTGTCCATGCTTGAGCTATATGAATTTCGGTCTTGTGTGTCAAGGAAATACTGACCACAAAAGTTGAGGTGTTGCGTCGATGTTTGTCGTTAGGTGTAAATTTGGTTTTTTATGGATTGAAAACAAGTATATACGTGAAAAATTCTAAACGCTTATAAGAAAGAACACATGCCGTCGCCAATTCTTCAAGATGTCTTGGTCTTTTCCTTCCGCCGGCGTTTAAAGTTTTTCAATCTCCTCAATCAACTGGTTCAACTTTTTTGGTGACACAGGGTAAGGGGTTTTGAGTTCCTGCGCGAACAGAGAAACTTTGTATTCTTCAATCATCCAGAATAATTCTTCAATCATCTTCTTTTTTTCTTCTGGATAATCCACAACAATATCGTTCTTAAACCGGCTGATTTCCTGAATAGAGGTACGCGATGGCATAAAGTCGTCTGTGGCTGGTATAATCATTTGCTGTAACTGCCGGGAATAAATCAAAACTTGCTGCATTTTATTTTGCGCCGAAGTAAGATTAAGACTTCCCCGCTCGGCCCGCAGAGCAAGGGCTTTGCTATAGCGCGGTAAATCCTTCATGCGGTCAAATGTATAAAGCTCGGGAAAATCAATAGGCACAAGGCCTTTAAGCTCTGTCTGGATGTCCTGAAGAAATTTCAACACAGGATTATTGCCGGTATTCTTTATCATGAGTTTGTGTAGGGAAGTATGAGTATCGTCAAAGGCTTTCAATGCCGGCACTATGGAAACCAGAACATGCTGACCGTATTGCAGAATTTTAGAATTCAGGGAATCGGCATGTTGAATAAAATCTTTCTGCTTACGCCATGGTTTTAAAAATAAATCCTTTTTTACTCTGTTGATAATTGATTGCTCCAGGTGTTTGGGATTGCCGATATTTGCCGCAATTGCTTTCATGCCGGCGTTCAGAACAACATTCTTTTTCAGTTGCTTCAGCTTGTCGGCAAAATTAATTTCATAAAGAGCCGCAACACCATGGAAATGATTGACGGCACTTTCTTGCTGATCGGAAAAGAGCCGGAGATTAATTGAATCATCAATTACATGCAGGGCCAGGTAGGCATAGCCGATAAGTCCGTGAATGCCGGTGAGAGGAATCTGCGTTGGCAATTCGCCAAAGTCCCAGCGGATGATTCCTTCTTTTTCCCAATCACAGCGTATATTATCCATCGCCGATGTATTTATCGTGTCAGCAAGTTCTTTTTGCAGTAGATTAATGTCCCTGCTGTTTTTTATTTCTTTTCCTTTTTCATCAATCACGCTGTAGCGAACATTCAAGTGAGCCGGCAGTTTTTCCAACGCCCAGGCATCACGAGGAACTGTTACTTTGTATTTATCTTGCAGCAGTTGGCTCAAAGCCTGCGGCAAAGATTTATTTAAATATGATTTCTGCTCCAGCAATAACTGTGCAATATGGACAGGTGCGGGAAGTTTTTGTCGCAGTGATTTAGGGAGCGACTTCAATAAGTAAACGGCCTTCTCCTGCAATAATGACGGCAGATAGCGGTCGATATTTTCCGCGGCAGCCGTGGAAACAAATCCCAGGGGAACATTTACGGTTACACCATCATCACTTTTGCCGGGTTCAAAACTATAATGGCAGGTAAAAGCAGCATCCCCGATTTTTATTTGATCGGGATATTGAGATATTTCTTCAGGATCAGGTTCATGGGCAATCAAATCCTCTTCCCGGAAACGCAGGAATTCATCGCTGCCTTTTTCTTTAATGAGGTTCAGTAAAGACCGGATATCGGAAATCACCGGCAGCCTTTGTTCGTAAAGACGGGCGATGGTTTCTTCGTCAACAACAAGGCCGCGTTTACGCAGTTTTTCTTCCATAGTCTTTACATGATTGAATAAAGACAAATTATGTTCCAGAAAAGGAATCCTGCGGGGAACCTCTCCGGTGACGAGGGCTTCCCGGATAAATATTGATTTGGCTTCCTCGGGATTAATTCTTTCATAAGCTACAGGTCTTTGTTCCACAATGGTCAGACCAAAAAGAGTTACTTTTTCCAGAGCGACAACTTGCCCGCGATTTTTCTCCCAATGGGCGGCAGCGTGAGTATAGCGGCAATTATCACGTCCCAGCACCTCCAGCCACTCGCTTTTAATATTGGCAACATTGCGGGCAAAGACTCGTGAGGTCATGCTTATTTCCGCCGCCACGATCCAACCTCCGGCGCGATTAAATAAGCCGGAACCGGGAAAAATCATTACAGATCTGCTTTTTGCCGCGTTGTAAAAGTTTTTTTCCTTTTTTTGAGCAATATTGGAAAGATAACCGCTGAGAATGCAGCGATGAATTTTATCGGAAATTTCCTGATCTATTTCTATTTTAATGTGTTTTTTACCCCGCTGCAGAAAGACCCCGGCTCCCGCCGAGGGGTGAATACTTTCTGCCAATCGCTGGATGTCGCGTTTTGGAAAGGAGCCTCCGGCTCCTGCCGAATGGGCTCCACTTTTTGCCGTTTTGTTTTTTCCGTCGATAATGTCCAGTATTTGATGATAGATGTCACGCCATTCAATCATTCTTCTGTAGGAAAGAAAATGTTCGCGGCAGAATTTTCTCAGTTTGCCCTGCGAAGGCAGACTTTCCAGCGATCCATGATAGCGATTCCAGATATTCAGATAGGTTAAGAAGTCTGATTCGGGATGCGCAAAGAGAACATGAGCCTTTGAGGCCTGATCAGTTTTATCATAGGGACGTTCGCGCGGGTCCTGAATACTTAACGCGGCGGCAATAACGGCAATTTCGTTTACGCATGCTTCTTTTTTAGCTTCAATCAGCATTCGGGAAACTCGGGGATCAAGAGGGAACTCGGCCATCGTCCGGCCAACTTCAGTCAGTTTATAATGATCTGCTTCGTCAAAATCATCATCTTTAGTCAGAGCGCCTAAATCACGCAAAATATCAATGCCGTCGCGGATGCTTTTTGGTTGGGGCCGGTCAATAAAGGGGAAGGAAGTGACTGAGCCGAGATTGAGGGAAAGCATCCGCAGGATAACGCCGGCCAGATTGGAACGCATTATCTCCGGCGGCGTGTAAAGAGGCTTTTGCGAGAAGTCTTCCTGGGAATATAGCCTGATGCAAATGCCGTTTTGTACCCGGCCGCAGCGTCCTTTTCTTTGTTCCGCGCTGCTAAGTGATATTGGTTTTATCGGCAGGCCTGTGGTCTGGCTGCGGGGATTATATTCCAGTATGCGAGCAAGCCCGGCGTCAATTACATATTTTATTCCGGGAATTGTCAGTGATGTTTCCGCTATATTTGTCGCCACAATAATTTTTTGCTGGCCGGCTGCGGCAAAAATAAGTTTTTGCTGAGAGCCGGAAAGCCGTGCGTATAAAGGCAGAATCAGGCCTGTGCATTTTTTAGCTAAAAGACCACAGGTTTCCCGGATATCCTGTTCGGTGGGCATAAAAATCAAAATATCTTCATAACGTCTTTCCTGCTGCAAATTCTCCACGCAGGCAACAGCCTCATTAATATATGTTGTTTCGTCTTTTTCTTCTTTGACCGGATCAACCGGCCGATAGCGGACTTCCACCGGATACATCCGGCCGGAAATTTTGATTACCGGCGCGTTAGTGGAGCACCCTTCGGCAGGAGCCGGAGACTCCCTGTAATAACGCGACCTCCCGCTAGTTACAGCGCATTCCTCCCCCGGCTGGAGCCGGGGGATTCCAAGTCTTGCGGGATTAAAAGCCTCGGAAAATTTTTCCGTATCAATCGTTGCCGAGGTGATGATTAACTTTAAATCTTTTCTTTTGGCCAGAAGTGTTCGCAAATAGCCTAAGATAAAATCGATGTTCAGGCTGCGTTCGTGAGCTTCATCCACAATGATGGTATCGTAGGCCAACAAATTACGATCTTTAACTGTTTCCGCAAGCAGAATTCCATCGGTCATGACTTTAATCAGTGGCTCAGTTGAGCTTTTTTCTTCGAAGCGGATTTTATAGGCGATAGATTTACCGCACTCTTCACCAAGTTCCGCAGCAATGCGCTGGGCAATACTGACAGCGGCGATGCGCCGGGGCTGGGTAAGGCCGATAATTCCCCGCAACCCGCAACCGGCGGCAAGACACATTTTAGGAATTTGCGTTGTTTTTCCCGATCCGGTTTCGCCGGTAATAATGGTGACCTGATTGTTTTTAATGCTGTCAATAATATCCTGTTTCTTTGCTGATATAGGCAAGTCTTGCGGAAATCTGAGCGGGGGAATATTTTGTGCCCGCTGATGATAACGCTTATTGGAAAGAGTTAAAATTCTTTTCAGCCTGTTTAATTTTTTGAAAGAAGCGGTTTCATCTTTAGATTTATTTTGTTCAATATTTTTCAGTTCGCGGGTAATATTGTAATAATCAGCAATCATTGCTGAATCAAGGTTTTGTCTAATTTGCCGAATATATTTTATAGGAAAGGAATTAGGGTTAGATATTAAAATAGCAGTTTTCCCCCATCTTTTTTATTGTCCTGCTGACGGTGCTATAATGAATTATTTTGACAAGACATTGAAGCGAGTATAGGAAGAACGTTCTTGTCTGTCAAGGCAATCTCGGATACAAAAAGTGAGGTGTTGTGTCAATCCCGCGACTTGGAATCCCCCGGCTCCAGCCGGGGGATGAATGCGGTAATCATTTCATCCGTGACGCGGGAGGCCTCCGAGGCCCGTGCAAATAGCATCCGACAATACCTTATCGATAAATTTGGAATCAATGCATCCCGTCTAACAGCTGTCGGTTATGGACTGACTAGGCCGATTGCCAGCAATAATACGGAAGAAGGACGGCAGAAGAACCGCAGAGTTCAGGCTGTCATGAAAGCGATGAAGAAAAATTAAGTTTGTAGCAATTTCATAATTCTGAAAAGACTTAATGCCCCATGACTAATGGAAGGTTATGGGGCTTATTTCTTGGTGTGACCTTATTTCGACGACAGACAGGTTGATGTTTGTCATCGGTCGGTGACGCATTAAAAATTATCGACTTCGCGTTTAGACATGCTCCTCGAAGGCCGGGTAGTTCATGGTTGCTAGAAAGCAAAATCTGAGCCAAAACATACATAAACTTATATTGAACGGAGCAGGGTATAGCGCGAGGCCGTAAATTGGCGGTTTTCGATAGCACTATGCCATCTTCTTCATCGCATTCACCAGTTCCTGCACAGCCTCGGCAGATCTATGCAAGGCTTTTTTTTCATCTGCTGTAAGCTCTAGAGAAATAATCTGTTCGATTCCGTTTTTACCCAATTTTACCGGTACACCGACAAAAAGGCCGGATATGCCATATTCGCCTTCCAGATAAGCGGCACAGGGCAAAATTTTCTTTTTGTCCTTCAAAATAGATTCTGCCATTTCCACAGCCGCCGAAGCCGGGGCGTAGTAAGCGCTTCCCGTTTTTAAAAGGCTGACAATTTCCAAGCCGCCATTACGTGTTCTTGTGGCCATGGCCTCAATGCGTTCGGAAGATATCAGTTCTGTAATTGGTATGCCAGCAACTGTGGAAAAGCGCGGTAGTGGCACCATGGTATCGCCATGTCCGCCCAAAACCAGAGCGTGTATGTTTTCAACGGAAACATTAAGTTCCATCGCGATAAAAGCGCGAAACCTTGCGGAATCTAGCACACCGGCCATGCCGATCACTCTGTGCTTGGGAAAACAGCTTTCTTCCATCGCCACATGACACATAGCGTCAAGCGGATTGCTGACGATAATCAGAATTGCGTTGGGTGAATATTGAACCACTTGCTTGGTTACGTTTTTAATTATTCTCTTGTTAGTTGCCAGAAGATCACCCCGACTCATTCCGGGTTTGCGCGGTATTCCAGCAGTGATAATAACAATATCAGAATTGGCCGTATCTTCATATGCGTTAGCGCCTGTGAGATGTGTATCGTGTTTTTCAATCGGTGCCGCTTGTGCCAAATCAAGAGATTTGCCCTGAGGCACGCCTTCAATAATATCAATCAACACAACATCGGCCAATTCTTTTTCCGCCAGTCTTTGCGCCGCTGTTGAGCCTACATTACCTGCTCCCACTATAGTAACCTTTTGATTCATTTTGTTTGTTTCCTTATTTTTAATTTAATTCCAAATCCAAATCAAAACAATATCTTTGTTGGCAGCTAAGCCTCGAGAATGCACGGGTAGTCATCGGCCCCCTCAATCCATCGCAGCCGACCTGCAGAATCTCCTTCTTGCTGCCTTAATAGCATTTTTGATTTAGAAATGGCTCAATAATCATCATAAGGGATACTACAATAAAATGAAAATCAAAACAACTATTGCCTTCTTGTAATATTTCCTTGACATATGAAACTGAAAGTTCTTATACTCCTCCCAAAATATCTGATTAAAAAAATACTAATAACATTTAAAAAACGGAGGTGTAGACATGGCAGAAGAAAAAGGTTTGAATAAACCGGTAAAATTGAAAGCGGACTTGGCGGCATTCCTTGGTGCTAAATCACTTCCTCGTACCGAGATAACCAAAAAGTTGTGGGATTACATCAAGGCAAACAAACTACAAACCAAAACAGTTAATGGTAAGCCGGAAAACGCCGGCAAAAATATTGTGGCTGATGCTAAATTAATTAAAATATTTAACAACACAAAAACTACCAGTAAGACTGGCAAAGTAACTGATCTCACAAAGTTAAAAGAAGGTCAGACTATCGATATGATGCAAATGGCATCTGTTGTCAGCGCCAATATCGAATAGACTCAACATGAATAATTATTTTTCAGAATAGGCAGGCCTAACAGCCTGCCTATTTTATTTATTGTTGAAACTCCAATTTAATGACACTCGCTAAAAACGAATCCCGACAAGTCGGGATGAAGTTTGAAACGTAAGTGGAATTATACCCTGCAGCTTGCTGTGGAATCTGTTTCCAAAGCTTGCTTTGGGGTTCATACCCGTGATCCCTGTACCAACATTTCTTACGCCAATACTGGTTCTGACGACTCAATTTTCAGTAGCTACGAACGCTAGTCCTTATCTCAATCCCGCGGTTTGGAATCTCCCGGCTTCAGCCGGGGGAGGAATGCGGTGTAACATGCGGGAGGTTGCGTTATCCTCTGCTTTGCAGGATAATTCGTCCAGCAAATTTCAGTGCGCTACGCTTCTGAAATTTGCTGGACGAATTATTATAGGGAGCCTTCGGCTCCTGCCGGAGGGGGCTCCACTACTAAATATTTTTCTTTGATATGGAATCGCGCATCCATCATGTTGTTGATTTTGTAGCCAATGCCGTATATGATTACGGAGCTAAATCATACCATTGGAAAGAATCCCGGTTTTATTTGGGGAAAACAAAACATGGGCTCAAAAAAAGCCATATTCTGGCCTGTAATAATATCAATTTTTATCCATGTGGCGCTGCTTGCGGTAACAGGGATGATTGATTTGCGCGATAATATCAAGCCGGTGGAAATATTTTCAGTAAGCATCAAAGAACCCGAGCCTGAGGAAAAGCCTGCGCCTAAAACGGAAAACAAAATAAAGAAAAATACAAAAACTGTTCAATCCCGCAAGGAAAAAGGAATCAGCGTTAACGATGATGACTGGCGGGAAGAAACTATTGATCTGGGCAGTTCCGATGAAAAGTATGGTTCTTATAAAGCCAAAATTAAAAACAAGATTAACCGGATTTGGGAATATCCGCTAAAAGCTTTAGAAAAAAATGAAGAGGGAATTGTTGTTGTAAAAATATCTATTGATGCCGACGGCAGTCTTGCCGGGGAAACCCTTATGTCTTCGTCGGGATATGCAGACCTTGATGATGGAGCAATAAGTGTTGTTCGAGCGGCCGCGCCGTTCGAACCATTACCGGAAATTTATAATCTTTCGCGCTTGAATATAGTCGCTACTTTTCACTACAAGATTACGGATTAGGCCTTCGCGTTGCTTTTTTATATGAACTTATGCGCAAACAATTAATAAACGCTAATAATACTTTGACATTGTTTTTAACAGTTTTTCTTACAATATTTTGCTCAGACATATCTTGCGCCCTCACAGTAACTGATGAAATAGGCCGTAGTGTAAATACAACTCCTGCGCCGCAGAGGATTGTTTCCCTTGCCCCCGGTATTACGGAAACGCTTTATGCGCTGAATCTTGAAGATGAAATAGCAGGTGTAACCACATTTTGTGATTGGCCGGCAGCCGCACGCACAAAACCGCGAATAGGCGGATTCACCAATCCCTCCATAGAAAAGATTGTTTCCCTGAAACCCGATTTAATCATTGCCACCGCTGACGGCAACAGGAAAGATACTGTGCGGCAGTTGGAAAGATTAGGTTTGTCTGTCTATGTAACAAACCCTTCGGACACCAATGGCATACTGAGAAGCATTTTACATATTGGTGAAATAACAAATCGGGGAAAGGATGCCAGGAAACTGGTTGAAAAACTTCAAAAGAGATTAAACAATATCACTGCGCAAATACGCCACAAAAGTAAGCCGCGAGTATTTTTTCAGATAGGTCTGGAACCGGTAATTACTGCGGGCAAGGGGACGTTAATCAATGAAGCAGTTGAGCGAGCCGGTGGCATTAATATCGCCGGCCATGATGCCGCCCGCTATCCCCGTTACAGCGCGGAAGGTATCATGGGAGCGTCGCCGGAAATAATTCTTTTTGCACCAATGGTCAATGATAAAGAATTTACCATGGTAAAAAGCTTCTGGCAAAAATTTGAAGGAATTCCTGCGGTAAAAAACAATAAAATTTATCCTATAAATACTGATCTGATCAGCCGGGCATCCCCGCGTATTGTGGACGCGATCGAAAAAATGGCGCTGATATTTCATCCCGAGATAAAAATTAAGTTATACCAATTCGCTTTCAAAGGCTAACTTTGTTGGCAGCGTTGTCGGCTTCCTCAACGTATGTGTATAATACGCCTCATTGACTCTTCCTTGCCGCCTCGTTATCCTTTAAAAGCTAATTGGTATAAAAAACGAAAAGTGACGAATAAAGAGTGAAGCAGAAAAAGAAAATATTCAGCAACTGTATTCCGCTTACAAATCAGGCTTTATTTCGTCTATATTTACATTAGCTTGCTTAAGCAATTCAAGAACTTCATCCTGACGGGCTTTGGGCAGGGATTGAATCTTTCCCATCTGATTGTTGATGTAATCAATTTTCGCTTTCAGGTCAGCCAGCAGCGGAGCCAGATTGGGCGGTGGTGGTGCGGCCTGCGGTTGTTTAAATTCCTCTATCTTAGCGCCGATTTTTAACGTTATTTCTTCCAGATATTCAGGGATGGTCACATCGAAGCCCAGTTTTTCTCTGATTAAAGAGGCCAGCACATCTTGTGCGCTAGCTTCACCGTGCACCAAAAATACCGGCATTTTTTTATTCTGAAAATTTCCCAGCCAATCCAAAAGCTGACTCTGTCCGGCGTGGGCGGAAAAACCATTGATGGTCCATACTTTGGCTTTTATGGCGATGTCTTCACTAAAAATACGGATTGTTTTCGCGCCATCTACTATCCTGCGGCCGGGTGTGCCTTCCGCCTGATAGCCGACAAAAACAATGCTTGCGCCCGGCCGCCACAAATTATGCTTCAAATGATGTTTGATCCTTCCGGCATTGGCCATTCCGCTCGCGGAAATAATAATTGCTGAACCTTTCATTTCATTAATTTGCATGGACTCTGCGGTTGTCGAAGAAAACTGAAGTTGCGGCAGATCCAAAGGGTCTTCGCCATTTTTCAAAAGGCTCTGTGTTTCCCAGTCGAGATATGAACGGTAATGGCGGAATATTTCGGTAGCTTTAATTGCCAACGGACTATCCAGAATTACAGGCATGTCTTTGGGCAGTCTTCCATCACGGGAAAGCAGATACAGCGAGTAAAGCATTTCCTGTGTTCTTTCCACCGCAAAGGCGGGAATGACGACTTTTTCCCCTCTGGAGTAACTGTACCGAATTGCCTCGGCCAATTCATTTAAGCTGTCCGCCTCACCTTTGTGATTGCGGTCGCCATAAGTTGATTCCATAAAAAGGGAATCCGCTTCGCTGATTATGCTGGGGTCTTCCATTAATAATTGATGGCGACGGCCGATATCGCCGGAAAAAACTAACTTTGTGGATATGCCGTTTTCCTCGATAAATAATTCCAGTATGGCCGCGCCTAAAATATGGCCGGCATCTTGAAAGTTAGCTTTTATCCCGTTGCTGGGGCTAAAAATCTCGTTGTAGGTTTTGGTTTTAATTAACGGGCCGACAGCCTCGGCATCTTTTGTTGAATAAAGCGGTTCAATATTGGCAGGTTTGCCGTAGCGCTGCATCTTTTTCATCTTCCATGTTGCTTCTGTTTCCTGAATATGAGCGCTATCCAAAAGCAATATCTTCAACAAGTCTCCCGTTGGTTCGGTTGCATAAACAGGACCGTGAAAACCATTCTGCACCATACGGGGGAGCAATCCCGAATGATCGATATGGGCATGAGTAATAAGAAAAAAATCAATATGCGCCGGGTCATACACGCCGACATCCCAATTGCGTTTTTCTATTTCGGCATTGCCCTGATGCATACCGCAATCAACAGCGAATCTTACTTTGTCTGTTTCTATGATGAAACAGGAACCGGTGACAGCTCTTGCCGCTCCGAGGAATTTAATTTTCATGAGAAATCCATTTTGCGAATTTTATTTTTATATCGAATTGCATGGAATCTGCCGCCTGATAGGCGTCAGTTCCCGGTAAGGTAAAGTCTGTTTTTATTGCGTTCCTTTCAGTTGCGCCCCCGGTCTAGAGATATCGAGGCGGTAAGGAGGATGATCCGCCTTGCCGCCTAGATATCATCTTTGATTTTACAATGGTATTACATGCCAGCTTTGATTGCTTTCTTCAATTTCTTGGCATCTTTTTTTTCTTTAGCGGACTTTGCAGGTTTTTTCTTTGTATCTTTCTTCACGTCTTTTGATTTACCCATAATTTAAGCCTCCCTTTTTTAAAGATACGATAATTTAAACTTTGTCAAAAGTATAACAGAATCCTAACGCATTCTCCATGTAAATGTAACTTGCAACTTAATATAATAGAAGGAATCTGTTTCGTCAAACAGTTTATAAAAGCAAATATACATTTTCTTTCTGTTGACAATGCCGGAGCGATTAACGTAGGTTTATATATCTATAACAAATTTGAGAGAAGCGCATGTCACTTATTAACACTACTCAACCGGTGATCGCCGTCCGTAATTTAAAAAAATCGTTTGGCGCTTTTACTGCGGTAAATGATATTTCTTTTTGCGTTGATAAAGGAGTGTGCTTTGGTATTCTGGGTCCGAACGGCGCCGGTAAAACTTCCACCATCAGAATGATTTATGGTTTTTCACCGATTACTGCGGGCGATATTTCCGTTTTCGGATTGGATATAAAAACAAAAGCCAGAATTATTAAAGCGCGTATCGGCGTCTGCCAGCAGGACAATACTCTTGACCCTGATCTGACCGTAATGCAAAACTTTGAAGTATTTGCCCGTTATTTTGACATTGATAAAAAAACTGCCCATGAAAGGGCGTTGTCGTTGTTAAAATATTTTGCTTTAGAACAGCGCCAGAATGCCCGTGCCACGGAACTTTCCGGAGGAATGGTGCGCAGACTGGTCATAGCCCGCGCCCTGATTAATCAGCCGGAGCTTTTGATTCTGGATGAACCGACGACTGGACTTGATCCTCAGTCGCGCCATCAATTGTGGGAGAAGCTGGAAAGCCTGAAGGCGCAGGGCATCACTATTTTGCTTACCACCCATTACATGGATGAGGCGGCGCGCCTTTGTGATCAGATAGTAATAATGGATCAGGGGAAAATATTAGCGCAAGGGTCGCCTCAATCCTTGATCAGTGAATACACCGGAAGCAATATCATTGAGGTCATTGAACCGGAAGATGATTTGCGCGCATTCTCCCGGGCAAAGGGAGTAAGGCAGGAAGACCTGGGCCATCGCCTGATTATTTATGCCGAGAATGGGCATGAGTTATACCGGGAAATATGTAATCGCTTTACCCATAAAAGCTGCATATTGCGTTCAGCGACGCTTGAAGATGTATTTTTAAGATTAACCGGACGGGAGTTGCGGGAATGAATGTAAATATCTCCATCCGTTTTATTCGAATCTGGCAACGGAATCTGACAGTTTACCGTGAAAATTGGAAGATCAATTTTCTGCCGCCTTTATTGGAACCATTGTTTTATCTGGTGGCGTTCGGAATCGGTTTCAGCGGCCTTATCGGCAATATCACTTATGCTTCCCGAGAAACGTCTTATGTGCGTTTTATTGCGCCGGCGCTTGTGGCGATCAATATTATGAATAGTTCTTTTTTTGAAAACACTTTCAGTTCGTTTGTGCGAATGTATTATCAAAAAACATTTGACGCTATGATGGCTACTCCGCTCAATGCCGAAGAAATTATAACCGGTGAAATATTTTGGGGAGCGACAAAAGCGGCAATTGGCACGACGATCATGCTGACAGTGATAAGTTTCTTCGGATTAGTAAGCTATCCATCAGGAATATTGATTATACTCGCAGCCTTTTTGGGCGGGATTGCCTTTGGTTCCGTGGGCATGCTTTTTACCAGCGTGGTAAAAACAATCGAGTTGTTCAACCTGCCGATTTTTTTATTGGTTACCCCGATGTTTCTTTTCAGCGGCACTTTTTTTCCGTTAACCAACCTGCCTTTATGGGCGCAATATTTTGCTCTGACTTTACCGCTTACTCATTTGGTCAACCTTGTCCGGGCATTGAGTTTTGGCTTATTCAACTTAGAGTTATTGATCAGTTTATGCTATTTAATTGTTTTTTGCCTCATCATGTTCCCTCTCGCTCTTTTCAAAATGCGCCGCAGACTGATTAAATAAACGCTTAATGCCGCAGGATAATAAAAGAAAATATCTCTTGACTATTAATGGTATTGCGCCTATATAGGTGAAAAATAAGTGTGTTTATGTTTTTTAAAATGTTTAATCATTCTTTATAAACGAGACACAACCACCATGCTCCCTGGAGTGTCGGTGGTTTTTTTCTTTACCGTGTAATTGCAATTAGATTATCATCTCACAAAGGATAATTTAACTGCAAAGATTTATAAAATGAGCAATTTACATGAGCTCAAGAGGTAAGGCATGCAAGCCCCTCACTATTTCCTTCCTTCTCAATCAGGAGCCGGATGGGGGTGATTTTGATGCTTTGTGAGCCCCCAGGGGACAATGAAGGTTTAGAAAATGCTAATCAGCAAGAAAGGGGATTAAAATGAACAAAAATTTGTATGTCGGCAACGTGTCTTTTAAAGTCACAGATGAAGACCTTAAAACCAACTTTAGTGAAGCGGGAGAAGTTGTATCCGCTTCAATCATTAAGGACAAGTTTACCGGTCAATCCAAAGGTTTTGGATTTGTCGAAATGAAAACGGAAGAAGGCGCCACAGAAGCCATCAAGAAGTTCAATGGTGGAATGCTTGACGGAAAAGCAATTACCGTTAATGAAGCAAGACCGAAGAAAGAATTCGGTGCTGGCGGCGGCGGAAATCGTGGCGGCGGCGGCGGTGGCTACAAAGGCGGCGGCGGAAATCGTGGTGGCGGTGGTGGAAATCGCGGCGGTGGCGGTGGTGGCCGGTACTAGAATTATTACACCGGTAGTATAATATATACGGTGTCATTCCCGCCACAGATGACCTTCAGGTTACGCAGGCGGGCTTGTACCCATCACCTTCAGGTGATTAGGGTAAATCCAGTATTTTACAAATAAAGAGCAGAAGGCTGTTTAACACAAACCTTCTGCTCTTTTTGTTTTAGAAATTAAAATCAGCTTTGGAAAAAACTGACAGCTACTTCCGGCACCCCAACAAAAAAACAGTAAAGTTTGCCCGAATTTTAGAATTAGCCATGAAATGCTTCAGCATGCAACTTCAAGCCCAGTGCATTCACAACCTTGAGGATCGTATCGAAGCCGGGACTGCGCTCGCCGGAAAGCGCCTTATAAAGACTTTCGCGGGACAGACCGGCATCTCGGGCCACCTGTGTCATGCCCTTGGCGCGGGCGATATCGCCCAGCGCTTTTGCAATAAGCGAAGCATCGCCGTCAGATTCCTCAAAACAAGCTTCAAGATAAGCTGCCATTTCCTCGGGGGTTCGAAGGTGCTCTGCTACATCGTAGCGAGTGGTTGTTGTTTTTTTCATCGTTTGCTCCTATAAGTTGCGTGCGAGACGTAAAGCAGTTTTAATGTCGGAGGCCTGTGTGCGTTTTTCGCCGCCAGCCAGCAAAATGATAACTACGCGTCCGCGCATTGTGAAATAAACCCGATAACCGGGGCCATAATTTATTCGCAATTCAGAGACTCCTTCCCCAACCGGTTTAGCATCGCCCGGATTTCCTGATGCGAGCGTTCAACTCTGGCCAGCACGCGTGCACGCGCACGAATGTCACGCAGACCATCAAGCCACCGGGTGTAAGCCTCGGTCTTTCGAATCTCAATCATAATTTATTGTAGCCTACTGGATACACAATGTCAATGTTTTTTATGAGCGGTGGTAGATACTAAAATTAGCTTTGGAAAAAACTGAAAGATAATTTCCGGAATCCCAACAAAAGAAAACAAGTAAATAGTTTTCAGATTATTGTTTCTTCTGAAGATGAGCCAATCAAATATTTTACCAGTCAATCATGTACCTATTGGGCGGTAAATATCCCTTCATTATTATGATTGCCCCATCCGTAACTTACCGAATTTTCGCAATTCGTTGATGAACATGGTGGCAGCATTTTTTGCTTGCTGCCGTCCTAGGCCATTTTTCCTCATGTCCTTCACAATATTGCTATGAAACAATTGATCCCAAGTTTTAAGAAAACCTGTGTCGGGAATTTCGATAATAATTTTTTTTGCATCGGGTTTGGTTTTAAATCTATCTCCGTCTCTACCTGCTTGGATGTATAGCCCCTTAGATGTAAGGATTTGATCAACAAGAATCCCTTGCTTAACGATATCAAAATCAATAACTACGATCAGCTCACTAGGCCTTTTGAAAGAAAGAATTAATGCAACAGTCCCTTCTGAATTTTTCAGTTTTGCCCACTGAATCTCAACATCACCCGGAGTGATATACTCATGTATACGGATAAGTTCTTCAATATCGGGACGTTCCGCGGTGTCAAGGATAACTAAGGGTATTAATCGACCTTCACCAAGATTTCTTGTGGCTATGGCAGCATCCGCAACTATTCGGACCGGTTTTGTTTCTAGCATGGTATTAGTAAATCTTTTAGACCACATTTTCATTAGTTTCATCGTGAAACTCTCGAATCAAGATTGGTTCAATTTTGGTCTCTATTCCGTGGGTGTCGATTATTGAAATTGAGTAAGCTTCAATATCAGTCCCCTTGAGGATAGTTTCCTCAACCATGAAGAACACCCATCCCGAAACAGTTTGGTGAGTATCTGTCCTAGAGGGTATTAATAGAGAATGACCACGCCTGTCCGGATAGAATTTATTGAGTGTGCTATCGGAACGAACTTTAATATTCATTTGATAGCTGTTCTGTTTTTTATAGGTCAGCCTAAGGTCAATTGATGCGACAGCATTATCGGAATCTGTGGGATTACTAACTGAGAGTAGAAAAGCATAAACACGACCATCTGAAATATAACGGACGTATCCATCTTGCAAATATGGAACTAAGAATGGCTTCCGGAGATCTTCTTGTTGCTCTTGGATGCGCAATGCCCTTCGGGATATAATAATACCGAAAAGCGACAGTAGAAGTGCCAACCACGCAGCGACCCTTGTAATAATTTCTAAGAATGATGGATCATTATACAAGTCAAATCCCTCATTGATCTTCTTCCATTGTAGCGACGGCTAGATCAGTAGCTGTTTGCAAACTTTTATTTGCTCGATAATATATTCAGTAATGTTTCGTCGACACCTTACGAGTTTTTATTTCAACAACACAGCTAAATGAAGTCTGCATATCGAAACGATTGAGGCCTTTCGTTAAGATAAATTGATAGTTGTTTGTAAACTTGTATTTGACGAATTAATATATTCGGTAATTTTTGCAGCGATGGTTTTGACGATAAGTTCAAATTCGTCGACGTCCTTGTCCAGGAGCGTCATGCGGAAACCGAGCAGTGGTGTAAAGAATGACGTCAGCGGCACCACGCAAATGCCGGTGGCCGCCAGCAGATAGTAAACAAATCTCTTGTCGTATTCCATCGTGCCTTTTGTCAGCTCTTCCACATATTTTTTAATCTCCGGTTTTTCAATCCGCAGATATTGTCGGTCATTGAGCACCGACTCATTGAAAATGACCGTGTTGTAAAACGCCCCATTAGTTTTATTGGCAATCAGGAAAGGAACATCCTTCAAAATACCATAGGCGATGGCGGACAGTTTTTCGTAGTGCTGTGTGCGTTCCCGTAAATAATTTTTATATTCCGGATGCATCATGATCCGCGGAATCGCCATTTGCGGCAGCGTTGTCGAACACACTTCCGACATTTTCTGATGCAAAATGGTATTAATGAAACGTGCGAATATCGGGTCTTTGTCCGCGTTATACACTTCCATCCAGCCGCAGCGCGCTCCCGGCCAGGGAGCTTCCTTGGATACGCTTTTCATGGCGATAGCGGGAACATCGCCGATAATATCGCCAATCGGCACAGTCGTTTTGCCGTTATAGACGATATTGATATAGGTCTCATCGGAAATCACAAAAAGATCGTTTTCTCTGGCAATCCGGACAATATTCTGGAGCGCCTCGACCGGATACACAAAACCAGTGGGATTATCGGGATTGATGATCAGGATGCCGACAATCGCCTTATGGCTTTTGACTTTCTGCTCCAGTTCCCGAAGATCAGGATGCCAGCTGTTGTAAGGATTCATCCGGTACGTATTGGACGGAAATGAAGCATGAAGCACTTCCGCCATAAAGTGCGTGGAATATGTCGGCTCCGGCATGATCATGCGGGCATCCACCTGAATGGAACTGTAGGCGCGGGCAATCGCGTCGCCCAAGCCGTTGAAGAAAATAACGTCTTCGGGTGTAATCTGAATTTTGCCGCGTGAATTGACGCGGTCGGCAATAAAAGCGCGAGTGTCGTCCACTCCCTTGGTGGGTGAATAAGCGTAAGAGCTGTCTTCCTTGATAATATCGATAAGAACTTCTTTCATCCAATCCGGAATATTTTCGCCTTTTTGAACCGGGTCGCCGATATTTTCCCAGATGATCTTCACGCCAAAGTCCTGAATCTTTTTGGCGATGGGCACGAGATTGCGGATATCATAAGTAAGGCCGCTGCCGCCGCGGGCAATTTCGAATCGCATAACTTGTTTAACTCCTTAGATATTCTTAATGGTTTCATAATACATATTTGTTCAAATATCCAGATTTTTTTAGTGAGTCCCAAGTTTCAGAAGCGAAGCACACTGAAATTTGATAGACGAACTATCCCCTGTGATTCGCACAGGGGGGAGTGGATACCTTTAAGTTATGAACTTCGTTTCTGAAGCTTGGGTCTCATTAAAAATCTCAAAGACAAATTAGATTTTTTATGTTATCGGGAAATGAGCCCGAAGTACCGAAGTGCGGCGCTTAATTACAACTTGACAAGAGGAACAACAATGGAAGATACAAAAAGTTTTGCTGAAATGCTGGAAGAAACAAATCTTGCCCCCAAACATTTTGATGCCGGTGAAAAAACAGAGGCAACCGTAGTAAAAATTTCACCGGAATGGATATTCATAGATTTAGGCGCAAAAAGCGAAGGGTATCTCGATAAAAATGAGTTCCTTGATGAAGAGGGCAATCTTACTGTGAAAGAAGGTGATACCATCACCGCGTATTTTCTTTCCTCGCGCCACGGTGAAAAACTTTTTACCACCAAGTTGCTGACCAGCAGGAGCGTTGACGATTTCTTACTCAACGCCTACAAAAGTAAAATTCCGTTGGAAGCAACCGTAGAGAAGGAAATCAAGGGTGGTTTTTCGATCAAAATAAGCGCCAGTGCCAGCGGCTTTTGCCCATACTCGCAAATGGATACGAAAAAAATTGACGATGTAACCGCTTATGTTGGCAAGAAACTTGATTTTATTGTTATCGAATATACGGAAAATGGGCGAAATGTAATCCTGTCCCGCCGTCCTATTCTTGAAAAAATTGAACAGGAAAAAATAAATGTTCTCAAGGATTCACTGAAGAAGGGGATGACCGTGCGCGGTGTGGTTGCCAGCGTACAAAACTTCGGCGCATTTGTTGATATCGGTGGCATTCAAGCACTGTTGCCTGTTTCGGAAATGACATGGGGAAGAGTTGAAGACGTCAAAGCTATCTACTCTCCGGGCGACGCGGTTGAGGCTATCATAATCAATCTGGATTGGGAAAATAATCGCATCTCCTTATCTTGCAAAGATACGCTTCCTGATCCATGGAATGATGTCGTAAGAAAATATACCCAGGGGAATGTGCACAAGGGAAAGGTATCCCGCCTGACGGATTTCGGCGCTTTCATTACATTGGAGGATGGGGTGGACGGTCTTTTGCATATTTCCAAACTGGCGCGTGGCAAGAAGATTAAACACGCCCGCGATGTTCTTACAACCGGAGCGGAAATAGACGTTAAAATTGAAAAGATTGATCGCGACAACAAAAGAATTTCACTTGATCTGGTCGGGAATGATAAAGATAATTCCAGCGAAGGCGAAGATGAAGATTTCCGCAATTATGTCGCCCCGGCACCTAAGACTATGGGTACTTTTGGTGATCTGCTCAAGAAGAAAAAATAATCTATTCTGAACTATATTTGACTTAACAGACAGAAAAAAATTGAATTCTGGTTGGACAAAGATAACACCTATAAAGATTCAGTAGTGAGCAGTTGCTAAAAATTGAAGATTTCGGGTTGAAAGTTGCAAACAAAAATTTGATCCTGAACATTCTAGAAAACTGCGATCGGCTTCATAATCCTATTGATATCCTATGACTTAAAACAATTTTTAATTATTAAAGCACGTTGCAGGGGGGTGTTTTCGGCTTTTTCTCAATGAGAATCCGGTAAAAATACACCGAAGTAGTAATCGTTTGACGTATCTTTAAAAACTGCGACACCCACGCCACCGCTTACTGCAACCAGCTTTGCCATATAAGGAGTAGTAGGAATGGTTCTTGTATACACGGGATTCAGCGGATTGGAGATGTCAAAGACCCTGATTCCGGATGCTCCGTCAGCCGTGTACAGGTAACCGTTATAGACAGCAACATCACTGATGCTCAATAGAGCGGGTATTGTCAAAACGAGTGACGGACTCGCGGGATTGCTAATATCCATAATACGCAACCCGTTGGTTCCAGCTGCAATGTACAGAGCATTTCCGCAGATGGTAATGCGGTCATTTGGTGTACCAAAGGTTATGCCGCTGCCTGCGTCATACAGAACTGATGGACTTGCCGAATTTATTACATTAATAGTCTCCAGTACATCAACGCTGGACAGATTGTTATAAGCCATAAATATTAAGTTGCCGGTTTTTGCCAGACTGCCGGCCGCGTCTATGTTAACAGAACCCAGAATGCTTGCTTGCGGCTGAACCGATGTATCAATTACATTAAGCTGGGGCTGGGTGTTGTTCTGCGATACATAAGCGATATTGCCATCGAGTATGATATCACCGGTTGACATTCCTAGAGAGAATGTCCTGACTGGATTTGCCGGATTGGTAATATCGTAAGTATAAAGATCACCGGCAAACGGAGACATAGAGCACCACCCGTTACAACCAAGTGTTGTGCCAACCAATATTTTATTATTTGATACTGAAACATTGGTCATAATGTCGAAAAAGCCCATCTGAGTGTTGTCGTCAGAAATGGTACTAAAAATCGCGGACGCGGCAGGAGCGCTTACATCAATTATACGTATACTGCCGTCAGCGAGAAAGGCTATACCATTTTGAAGCGCAAGCCTGGAAGGACTGTATGATGAGTAAAACTTTAGGGTGGATATAATTTTCCAGGGCTCGAGTACGGTCACCACATACGTCTGCGTTGAAGAATCCACCGCCGTCACAGTATATGTCACCGGCAATGTAAAGTCGTTGGCGGTTGCACCGCTTACCTGCGCAGTCGTGCCTACATTAATACTTACGCCTGTAGTGGCGAAAGTCCCTACAAGCGCTGTAAAATCTGTGCCAGATGGCAAGGTAACTGATATTATTTTTGCTGTTTCATTGATCGTTCCGGCAATGCCGTTTATGGAGTATGACGTGATGGCCTTCTCCGATGACAAAATGACTGTAACAGTATAGTCTGCCGTTGTCCCGTCTGCCGCGGTGACAGTGTATATCAGAGGATTTGTAAAATTGTTTGCCGTTACTCCGCTCTCCTGTACAACAGAACCTATTTTTACATTCAATCCGGTTGTGGTGAACGTTGCAGTCAATGCGGTAATATCTGCCGGAAAAGGTATAACAACATTAATGGTTTTTTCCGATTCATTTATTGTTCCGGCGATGCCGTTTACAGAATACGCGGAAATTTCTTTTGCTGATGATGGTGAATCACCTTTGCTGCCGCATCCATTAATTAAATTCAGCGCGAGTATCAGAATAACTAGTAATGATACAAATATTCTTCTGGCCTTCATAGTAGGTCTCCCTATAATATTTGTACTGCTAACTAATGGATTCGTTACGAGGTGGTGATTATTCTTTATATCTATAGAATGACTGGCATCATACAGATAATAATATTAATTTCAAGATAAATTTAATGTTAATTATGTTTTCAGAATTAAGGATTACCATTTGCAAGGTTGAATAATTATCGAGGCGGATGATTTGAGGATTACAGGAAGAAGTTGATACAAGACTTAACTCTAATTACTAGATCAAGTCTTATCTAGTACAATTTTTACTTTAAGGATTGTCGTCCAGCACAATTAAAGCATCGGCAACAATGGGCATTGTACCGCTGATGATAATCGGATTGAGGTCAATCTCGGCTATTTCGGGATGTAGTAATGCTATGTTTCCTACTGCCCGGATTATCTTGATGAGTTTTTCTATTTTCACCGGTAGCATACCTCGAAATTCCTGCAGCAACTTCCGGGCGTGAATGTCGGCAAACATTTCTTCTACATCTGCATCGGCAAGAGGCGCCATACGAATTGTTGTATCGCGGTAAATTTCAGTAAAAACTCCGCCTAAGCCAAAAACCACACACGCGCCAAATCCCGCGAAACGAGTCATGCCGGCGAGAAATTCCCTGTTCCCCTGCAACATTTCCTGAACCAGCACTGGCACGGGTTTCCCCGCCGCTTTTTGGATAGACTGGAAATTATCTTTGAGCTGGGTGGCGTTTTCTATATTTAAAGCGATAAGCCCTTTACCGCTCTTGTGCATGATTTCCCAACTACAAGCTTTGAGCGCCACAGGATAGCCGATTTTTCGGGCGGCATCCATTGCCTCCGCTTTCGTTGAGGTCAGTTCCTCTTTTGTAACAGGCACGCCATATTGAGCCAGTAATTTTTTCGCCGCGTGTTCGTCCAGCGCTTTTTGACCATTTGCTTTTGCTTGGTTAATTAGACGAGTGGCCAACTTACTTACTGCCGGAAGAACGATTTTTTTCGGTGGTTTGCGTTCCCTAATTTGTTTGTAGCGGTAAAGAGAACCTAAAGCCCGCGCAGCATTTTCCGGAGACTGAAAAACCGGCGTGTTTGTATCCTGGTAGCCTTTAGTATAGCCATCTTCCTGATCGAAGAAACTTGATACAAGCATTGGTATTTTATACTTATGAGGCAGTTCAAAGGCCTTGGCAATAATCGGTTCGGTAAGCTTCAAAAATTCTTCGAAGCTAATTCCGCCGATAAGATCAACAAGATGAGTGTAAATTTCCTTCATGAAGCCGGATTGCATAATTCCATGCAGAATTATCGCATCCACCTCGCCGCTTTTCATCATAATCTCCGGCAGGGTTACGGCAAGTTTCTCCATGCTCAAATGAAAAGTCATATCCACAGGATTAGTTGCAGACGCATGTGGCTGAATATGCTGTCTTATTTCTTTTTGCAGACTCTCGGAAAATCTAGGGACATCCAGCCCGACCAAATCACAGGTATAAGCAATGGCCGTTGCGGGACCGCCGGAATTAGTCATAATTCCTACACGTCTTCCCCGCAGAGGCGGCTGTGTGGCTAGTGTCCAGCCATGCGTATAGAGGTCTTCAATACTGCCCACCCTGATTATTCCGGCTTGCTTCAAGATACCGTTATAAAGAAAATCAGGACCAGCCATGGCTCCAGTGTGGCTTGATCCGGCACGGGCACCGGAGGCCGAACCGCCGACATATTGTGCCACTATAGGTTTGTGCTGTGTGACCTTATGGGCTACTTCGACAAATCTTTTTCCATCGCGTATTCCTTCGATATAAAGAATGATTGCCTTTGTTTGTTCATCTTCTCCTAAATATTCCAGAGCATCAACAATATTTATATTAGCTTCGTTGCCTAAACTGATAGCTTTACTGAATTGAATTCCCTTTTTTCTCAAATATGGCAGAGACTGAGCCACGTAAGTGCCGCTTTGCGAGGCGAATCCAAGCAGTCCTGGTTTGGGAGAAAATGGAGCAACAGTAGTGTTCAAATTAATCTCGGAATTAATTATACCCAGACAATTAGGGCCGACAAAACGTATCCCATAGCGCCCGGCTATTTCATTGATCTTTTTTTCCATGTCCAGACCGGTTGCACCTGTTTCCTTGTAACCGGCGGTAACAATAATGGCTCGCTTAGTGCCGATTTTACCGAAATCTTCCAACAGAGCTGTTATTGCTTTATTCGGAACTATAAAAACGACCAGATCGGGAACCGCAGGCAGATCTTCAGCAGCAGCATAAGCCTTGTATCCCAAAACTGTTTTTTCCGTAAGATTAATAGGATAAAAAGCTCCGTTATATCCGTCTTTCACGATGCTGAGTGCCTGAATAGTTCCCATTTTCATAGGATCATTACTTGCGCCCACAACAGCAACAGATTTTGGATTCATTAACAACTTCAAAGGATTTTCAGCCATGATTAATTTCCCTTTATACTGGTTGCCGCGAAAGATGATGGACTAAAAAAGCCCTCCTTTTTAGGAAGGGCATGCAGTTTCATGGTGGGCCAGGGCAGAAT
>PLGI01000091.1 GCA_003139775.1 Syntrophaceae bacterium
TTATTTATGAGGCAATAGGAACCAATATGAGGTTTATATGTTTGCCGCTAGGCGCAAATCGTGTTGATTACGGTTTGAAAGGTTGTATGAACTTGCAGCATGAGCAAAACAACATTACAGCTTGCTATATTGTAGTTCAGGATTGAAGGAGTATTAAAATACAGACTGTTGTTTCCCGAGTTCAAGAAAGTGATGAAAGATATAAAATGTCAAACACCGCTCTACATCCACAAGAAATATCCGATACCGGAAGACATAAGCATTTTGGTCAAGGATGTACTTGGTGCAGAAATGAAGAAGCAGAACAGAGGAAAGTTTAGAGAGCAGCATGCAAGTATGCTTATAAATCTTGCCAGGAATATATCGATATCAGAGAAGGCGTTGCAGGTCTTTCCAGGGATATAAGACATATCCTCACCCAATTAGAGATGCTCAATACCCTTATTGCCGAGATAGAAAGCGAGATGGAGATGGCCCTCGGAAGGATACCCTATAGTCCAAAGTTGCTTTCCATAAAAGGACTTGGGGTAGTGTCCGTGGCCGGTATCATCGGAGAGGTCGGGGATTTTAAGAAATTCCAGACACGGGCAGAAATCATGAAACTTGCCGGTTTGGACCTCTACGAGATAAGCTCCGACAAATGGAAAGGACGGCGGAAGATATCAAAACGAGGAAGGAGCTTGCTCAGGAAAATACTTATTATGCGGCGATCCAGACCATCAGAAACAACGGCGTTCTGCATGATTATTACACAAGGATTACCGAAAGAGGCATGAAAATGATGATGGCTCTCGTGGCTGTTTCCCGTAAGCTTTTGGGAATCATCTATGCGATCGTAAGGGATGGCAGCGAATATTTAGCCAACTTTGAATCCATAAAAAGGCAGGTGATAAAAAGGCTGCTTAAGGTATTATTACATAGGCGGGGAGATTATCGTTTTCTTCCATTGAGGCGCATAGCGACCTCCCATTATAGAATACATAACTCCCCGCCAACATCTTAACCTCAATTGAGCAAGGTAAAAGCGTTTCATACGACTTTCTAATCATAAGGGTTGGGTAAGATGTGATCCAAAAGATGGGGACAACCGCCTATAAAAAATACCTGCAAATCCTAAAATACTTATCAGAATATCTTGACTGGAATAAATAAGGAAGAAATATTTACAATAGCGTATCAGATTCCGGAAGCGCCGCTTAATTGTCCGCAGGCGGCAAGAATATCACTGCTGCGGCTCGTGGATCATTGTCGTGAAATGTTTCTAATACCAATTCGCTTTCTTTGGCTAACTTTGTTGGCATCGTCGTCGGCTTCCTCGACGTATGTACACAATACGCCTGCGGAGCCTCCTCCTTGCCGCCGCGTTATCCTTTGAAAGCGAAATGGTATTAATCAGTATTTGCTGAAAAGCGTCCGCTTTTTTTCACAGCGACGACTTGAACTCTACACCGGGGAATTCGTTAAAGACAATCAAATTTAATTTACAGCGCCACTTTTTTTATGCTTACAAGATTTGTAATCATTTTTACACAGTCAGGTAAACCAATGACACTGGAATCTATACACAAATGATAATTGCGTGCATCGCACCAATCAGCGCCTATCATATTGCGAATAAATTTGGTTCTTTCGTGATCGGATTTTTTAATCATCTTTTTTGCTTCTCTCTCATCAGCGATTTTTTGTTCTTTCATTATCATCTCGATACGATAATCCAGCGAAGCATGAACAAAGATATGAATTGTGTTTGGCTTGTCCTTCAGGATATAAAACCCACCTCGCCCGATAATTACAGCGTTACAACTATCAGCGATCTCTTTGATAATTTTACTCTCCAGTATAAATAAATCCTTACTATAAACAGGCCTCCCCAGAGGCGGGAGGTTAGACATTTCCGGCGTGCTGAAGCAAAACGACTGAACAATATTTTCCATCAGGCTCGCCGATCTTCCATCATGCCGTTCCAGCATGCCTGGTTCAATTCCTAATTTGTCTGCCGCCTGCTGTAATATTTCTCTGTCGAGATATTTGAATCCCAACTCTTTGGCAACAAGATAACCGATGTATGTGCCGCCGCTGCCGATTTGCCTGGATATGGTGATTATATTAAATTGATTTTCTTTCATGTCCGCCTCTCCATCATTTATTCGTTAATGATATCCGTTTTTATTTCTCTTCTTAAATCATTTATTAAAAATATTAAGGGTGTGGAAATAAGGAAAAGCGCCGCAATCAGGAAAAACACATGATTAAAAGAAAGCATACTGGCCTGCCTCATTACCATTCCTTCAATTGCTTTGAGCGCCTTGTTTTGGGCATCGATAATGTCCATACCCTGGGAAGAAAAATATTGAGTCAGAGAACGCAGAGTTTCTGCGCCTATATTGCCGAAAGCAGTTATGTGTTCCATTAGCCGTGCCCGGTTGGCTTGTTCTCCGCGGGTTAATATTGTAGCAGCCAGAGCAATGCCGATACTGCCAAACACTTGCCGTACAACATTAAAAAGTCCTGTCGCAGCAGTTAGCATAGGCTTTTCAATTGTTGAAAGAGCGGCCGTGCTTAAAGAAACAAAAATTAATCCAAATCCTATTCCCTGTAAAAATTGAGGGAAAAATATGTCCCAAAAACCAATGCTCAGGGAAAGAATGGAAAATTGATAAAATGAAACCGCATTTAAAAGCAGTCCCAATCCTATCATTATCCGGGGGCCTACCCGATTATAAATTTTTCCGGCAAGCGGCATTATCATGATCATGGCTATAGATCGGGGAATTAGCGCCAGTCCCGAATCGAAAGCCGGATAGCCCAAAAGCTCCTGCAAGAATAACGGCAGGATAAAGAGACTGCTCATCAGGGCCAAACCCAGAATACCATTCAGAAATGTCGCTGAGCTGAAATTAAGGTCTTTTAAAATACGCAGATTTACTGCCGGATTTTCCACCTTCAATTCCCGCCAGATAAATAATATCATTCCGAATGCGGCGACTACGGAAAGATAAATAATAAATTCCGAAGAAAACCAATCGTTCCGCTCTCCCTGCTCCAGCATCACCTGCAATGCTCCCAGGCCAACTGTCATGAGGGATATACCGAGAATATCAACCTTACCGGTTTGCCGGACAAGATAGTGCGGATCTTCAATAAACTTCATAATCAGCAGAATATTGATAATACCAACAGGGACATTGACATAAAATATCCACGGCCAGGAATAATTATCGGTGAGCCATCCGCCAAGGGTAGGGCCGAAGGCTGGTCCAAGCATTACACCCACCCCGAAAATTCCCATGGCCATCGCCTGTTCTTTAGGCGGAAATGTTTCCCGCAGTATTGATTGCGAAATTGGTATCAACGCACCACCGCCAATGCCCTGAAGTATCCGGAATCCCACCATGGAGGTAAGATCCCAGGCTATTCCGCAAAGCATTGATGAACCGGTAAATAACAAGACGGAAAAAATATAAAAATTCTTGCGGCCAAAACGTGAGCTTAAAAAAGCAACTATCGGCATAATGATGACCGTAGACAGGATATATCCGGTAGAAACCCAGGTAATTTCTTCCACGGAGGCGCTAAGTGTGCCACGCATATTCGGCAGGGCTACATTGACGATGCTCATGTCCAGCGCGGACAAGATGGTACCGGTCATGACAGTTAGAGCGATTAGCCATTTATGAGAGCTGTGCCCTTCATCCATAGAGCCTCTATTTTTTCGATAGCTTTGTTCCATTCTGATGGCTCACATCGACAGTGGGAACAACCGACATGCCCGGCCAAAGAGGATGTTGTGAATCGAATTTGGAATCGATAATAATTTTTACCGGGACCCTTTGCACAATTTTCACAAAATAACCTGTCGCATTCTCCGGAGGCAGTAGGCTGAAAACGGAACCGGTGCCTGACTGGAGACTGTCGACATGGCCGGAAAATTTCATTGAAGGATATGCGTCAACTTTGATCTCTACCGGCTGGCCAACTGCCATTTTTGCAATTTGTGTTTCTTTGAAATTGGCAATCACCCAAATATCTTCTTTTACAATAGCAAGCAGCGCCTGCCCCGGCATTACATACTTACCCGGGTCGATATTTTTCATGGCAATTCTCCCGCTGACCGGCGCGACAACGACTGTTCTTGTCAAATCAAGGTCGACCAGATTTTTTGTTGATTGTGCTTCTTTGATCTTAAAAGACTGAGTTGCGTACTTTGCTTTGATAGCTTTGATCGCGGCTTCAGCTTCACCAATAGCGGCAACGGAGGCCTTGCGGCGGGCAACCGTTGCCTGCCAACGCGACTTCATTTGATCATATTCATTCTGGGATACGGCATCTTTTTTCAGCAGGCTTTCATAACGCTGCACTTCCTTTTGCGCCAGATCTTCTTCACTTAATGCCACATCAAGATTGGCTCGTACCTTGGTCAGAGTTTTTTCTTTTTCCTCAATAGTCGCTGATTGCTCATTTTCTTCGGAAGTTAGTCTGAATATGGCATCTTTTTTTTCTTTCGCCAGATCGAGATAATCCTGCTGGTAAATTTCCAGAAGGGGCTTTCCGGCATCGACATATTGATTGTCGTCAATATACACATTAATCACTTTACCCTTGACTTCAGCGGCGATGGGAACAACAGTCCCCGCCACATATGCATCATCAGTACGTTCATGAGAAAGGGAGTGAATGAAATATACAATTCCATATATAACCGCCGCAGCAATTACAGTAACAACAAATATTCTAAATCCCCATTTTTTCATATTCTTCCTACCAGTTTGAAACTACCTTATTTATTTGTTTATTCGCATCAGCTTGAATTTCCCAATTCCGATGCATTATTTATCATGATTACGAACGCCGCAGATTAATAATTATGTGCCCAAGATAATCTCGGATCTTCAATAAATCATCCTTACTAAAACCATTACATACCCGATCACGGTGCTTTAAGACGATCGGTTTCAATTCCTTTAAAAGACTGCGCCCAGCCGGAGCCAAATAAACGTGAAAAGCGCGTTTATCTTTTTTATCATGTAGTTTTTCAATATATCCCCGCTTGTTCAGTTGTTTGAGAATGCGGGTAATGTTGTGACGGTCTTTGGAAGTTTTCTCTCCCAGTTGACTTTGATTCAGCCCCTCTTCTTCCTGCAGGCCCAATAAAACCGCCCATTGCTCCGGCGTTAAATCATGGCCAGCATCCTGAAAAGCCTGGCGCAAAGCAGCGGACACTTGAATATGGCTGCGGTACAGCCAGAATCCGAGCGATTCATCCAAAGAAAAAGTTTCGATCTTTTGTCTCATTAAAACAACTTTTTTTATCTTTATAAGTATGTTGTCACGACAACAAAATATATTTGTCCGTTTAATTTGTCAAGATATAATATGGCAATCCCGCGACTTGGAATGCATTGGCTCCTGCCGGAGGGTGCTCACTATTATTTTAGGTGAATAGGCAAAGAAATATTTACAATAGCTTCATCAGATTCCGAAAGTGCCGCTTAATTGTCCGCAGGCGGCCAAAATGTCGCTTCCTTTGCTTTTGCGAAGCATGGTTGTGTAATGATTATTAACCAGCGTATGCTGAAACGCTTCCACGTCTTTCTGTGGTGGTGATTTAAAAGGTGATCCGGGGAATTCGTTAAAGACAATCAAATTTAATTTACAGCGCTGATTTTTCAAAAGCGCGGCCAATTTTTCCGCGTCGCGCGCGGAAGAATTAAAGCCGTCAATTAAAATATATTCAAAAGTCAGCAGTCTCCGTCCGGGCATCGGATATTTTTTGCATGCATCCAACAACACTTCCAGCGGATATCTTTTGTTAATTGGCATTATCTTGCTTCTTGTTTCATCATCAGCTGCATTGAGTGATACAGCGAGATTAATACAAATGTCTTTGCCGAGCTGAATAATCTGCGGGGCAAGGCCACAGGTCGAAACAGTGATCTTGCGGTTGGAGATGCCCAGGCCGAAATCACAGGTCAGAATGTTTATAGTTTTAATAGTGTTTTCATAATTGGCGAGCGGTTCACCCATGCCCATCATGACAATGTTCTTGATGTCGATGCCTTCAGGCGTTTCGTGTTTGAGCGCTATAAGCTGGCCTGTAATTTCCGAAGGCAGCAAATTTCTTTTAAAGCCCTGCGATGCAGTAAGACAAAACTTACAATCCATAGCACAACCGGCTTGAGTAGATAAGCATATTGTCCAGTGGCTTTTACCGGGGATTAAAACGCTTTCGATAAAAAGACCGTCTTCCAGGCGCAGGAGTGCTTTTTTTGTTCCATCAGTGGAAGTTAGCATTTTTACGATTTGCGGACGGCTGATGCGGGCGAGTTCGGAGAGCCTGGCGCGGAAGTCGCGGGAGAGGGTGGTCATGTCGTCGAAAGAAAGACTGCCGGATTGATGCAGCCATTTCATTATTTGCCGCGCGCGGAATTTTTCTTTACCCTGAGAGGAAATAAATTCTTCCATTTCCTCCAGCGTGAAATCCAGTAAATTGGGAAGAAGATTGTCGGCGCGCTTAATCATTAATCTTTTTTTGCAGTGTTTTAGCGATGGCGTCGATAAAACCTTCCGTATTAACTTTTTTGTTGGAAGATTTCTTTTCGGCAAGCACAAACAGATCACCGGTCATCGTGCCGCCCTCCACGGTGGCAATGGCCGCTTCTTCGAGCTTATCGGCAAATTTTATCACTTCCGGCGTGCCGTCTAATTCGCCGCGTTTGCGCAAACCGCCTGTCCAGGCGAAAATCAATGCCATCGAATTGCTGGAAGTTTCCTCGCCATTTAAATGTTTATAGTAGTGCTTTTGCACAGTGCCGTGCGCGGCCTCGTATTCAAACCAGCCGTTGGGTGAAACCAGCACTGATGTCATCATGGCCAGCGAGCCGCTTGCAGAAGCGATCATGTCCGACATGACGTCGCCGTCGTAATTTTTCAACGCCCAAAGCATGCCGCCTTCGCTTTTCATAATACGCGCCACGGCATCGTCAATCAGGGTAAAGAAGTATTCAATGCCCGCTTTTTCAAATTTATCTTTCCAGTTCTGCTCGAATTCTTGCTTGAATATTTCGCGAAAACCGGCATCGTATATTTTGGAAATAGTATCTTTGGTTGAAAACCACAAATCGATTTTTTCACTCAAAGCATAGGTGAAACATGCGCGGGCAAAACTCAATATGGATTGTTCCAGATTATAATTAACTTGCGCAATTCCCCTACCCGGAAAATTAAATACCGGCACGCGGATGGTTTTACTCCCATCCTGCGGAGTAAAGACTAATTCGAGTTTTCCGGCGGCAGGAACAGCAAATTCCGTGTTGCTATAAACATCGCCGAATGCGTGACGGCCTATGGTGATAGGTTTTTTCCATGAAGAAACAGCTGGGTTGATATTGTTGACTAAAATCGGTTTTCTGAAAACCGTGCCGTCGAGCATGGCGCGAATGGTGCCATTGGGGCTTTTCCAGGCTTTTTTCAAACTGTATTCATTCACCCGGTCTTCATTGGGAGTAATGGTGGCGCACTTGATTCCCACGCCGTATTTCATAATCGCTTTTGCCGCATCAACCGTTACTTTGTCATCGGTATCATCGCGATGCTTAACATGCAGATCATAATAATCGATATCAATATCCAGATACGGAAAAAGAAGCTTATCCTTTACCATCTGCCACATGACGCGGGTCATTTCGTCGCCGTCTATTTCGACGACGGTAGTTTTTACTTTGATCTTTTTAGCCATAAAAATCTTTGTTGCTCCTAATGAGACCCAAGTTTCAGAAACAAAGTACACTGAAAATTGCAGGTCGAATTATCCCGCAACTTGTTGCGGGGCTGATACGCGCTATTTTTTGTTGCGAATGTTGAGAGCGCCTCCTGCTAAAATGATTTGCTTTTGCCTTGCGGACAAGATGCAATTTACATAAAACGAAGTGCCCCTGGTTTTGTTTTGCACTAAAAGCTTACCATTTCCGGCAATTATTTTTCTTACCTCTACAATTTCCAGTTCGTCTCCCTGATCAATTTTATCATAGTCGCTCTCGATACAGAAAGTCAGAGGCAAAATACCGAAATTAATCAAGTTGGCGGCGTGAATTCTCTCAAAGGATTTGGCGATTACCGCGCCGACTCCCAGATACATGGGACACAAGGCGGCGTGTTCACGCGAAGAACCTTGACCATAAGACAGCCCTGCCACGATAATATTTTGTTTCCCTGCTTTTTGTATTACTTGAGCGCGACTGGCAAATGTGGCATCGACGTTTTCAAAAACAAACTCGGAATATTTAGGAATGTTCGAACGGTATTTCATCCGTGCGCCGGCGGGAATAATATGGTCTGTGGTTATTTTATCGCCGACCTTGATTGTTACCTCGGCTTGAATAATGTCTGAAAGTTCAGAATTTCTGGGTAGAGCGCCTATATTAGGACCGCGATAAATTTTTGCTGAAGATTTTTTCTTTTCCGGCCGTATAATCATGGAATCATCAATAGAAAATTTCTCAGGTATTTTAACTTTAGGATAGCTTATTTTTAAATCGCGGGGATCGGTGAAGTGTCCGGTAATTACTGCCGTAGCGGCAGTTTCCGGGCTCACCAGATAAACATTGGCATCCATGGTTCCCGAACGTCCCAGGAAATTACGGTTGGACGTACGCAGTGATACGGCGGCTGATTTAGGACTTTGGCTGTTGCCGATACAAAAGCCGCAGGCGTTTTCCATAATTCGCGCTCCGCAGGCGATCAAATCAGCAAGATAACCGTTCTGGGCGAGTTCTTCCAGCACCTGCCTAGATCCGGGCGCGATAACAAAACTAATATTGGGGTGAGCCACTTTTCCTTTTAAAATTTTAGCCACGGTAACTAAATCTTTGTAGGAAGAATTGGTGCAGCTGCCGAGACAAACCTGATCAACGGCAATTTTTTTCATTTTCCTGACGGTGCTGATATTGTCCGGGCTGTGGGGCTTAGCCGTCAACGGTTCAATTTTGGACAAATCAATATTAACTATTTTGGCGTAGCTGGCGTTTTTATCTGCTTTGAGCTCTGTAAAATCGGATTCTCTTTGCTGAGAACGCAGGAAAAGGCGTGTCATTTTATCACTGGGGAAAATGGAGGTTGTTACGCCGCATTCCGCGCCCATATTGGTGATCGTGGCGCGTTCGGGAACGCTGAGAGATGCGACACCTTCACCACCATACTCGAATACAGTGTTGACGTTTCCTTTGGTGGTAAAGATTTCCAACACCTTGAGAATGACATCTTTGGAGGAAACCCACGGTTGGAGCTTACCGGTAAGGTTAATTTTAATAACTTTAGGACAAATCAGATAAAAGGGTTTCCCGGCCATAGCCAGCGCGACATCAAGGCCTCCCGCGCCGATAGCAATCATAGATAGCGCTCCGCAGGTAGGAGTGTGACTGTCCGAGCCGATAAGAGTTTTTGCCGGTTTACCGAATCTTTCCAGATGAACCTGATGGCAAATGCCGTTCCCCGCGCGGGAAAAAACAATGCCGTATTTTTGCGCCACACTCTGCAAGTAGCGATGATCGTCCGCGTTTTCAAAGCCGATCTGGATCGTATTATGATCAATATAACTGACGGACAGCTCGGTTTTTACTTTAGGTATATTCATGGCTTCAAATTGCAGATAGGCCATGGTACCTGTGGCGTCCTGAGTCAGGGTTTGGTCGATACGAATGCCGATTTCTTCTCCCGGCACAAGATTGCCGGAGATTAAATGTTGCGCGAGAATTTTTTCAACTAAATTTTTTCCCATTTACTATTCCTTGGGCAAAAGAACAATGGCGATTGTTAGTTCGTATATATCCTCTTCTTGCCGAGGCAATATGCTTTTGGTTATAAATTGGTGCGTTATTATCTTTCCGAAAAAGGTGAAAGATCGTATTTATAGCCGCGAACTTATATAATAAACTTGGCAGATAATCAACAGGCAAAAATCTTATAAGAAAGGATATAATCACGGGTATGAACCCCAAAGCAAGTTCTGGGAAAAGTTTCCGCAGCAAGCTGCAGGGTATTATACCCCTGCTTATACGGGATAATTCGGCTAACAAACTTTTATTCGCTTCGCTTTTAAAGTTTGAGTCTCATTACCCTCCGCTTTGCGGGATTGTTCAACCTGCAATCTTCAGTTCACTATGTTTCTGAAGCTTGGGTATCATTAATATAGTCCCACTTAGCTTCGGACGTGGGATAATTCAACTTATAGATATTACTGTACTTCGTTTGTAATATCTGAGTTTCATTAGAATTGGAGTTTCACAATAAAAAGCAACGGGCTTTGGAATCGTTTTCCAAAGCCCGTTGTTGTTTTACACTGTTTATTTTTATAGCGGCTAGGCTTTAAGCGCCAGCGCCAGTGCCATTATTATCTAAACCTTTTACTCGAACGGCGCGCTGAAATCTTTTTTGATAATAGGGTGTGTCCAGGCTGTCAATACGGACGACTTTCCTCTTGGAGGATGCGTGAACAAATTCATTATTGCCTATGTAAATTCCCACGTGCCCTAATGACCGTTTTGTATGGAAAAAAACAAGATCACCTTCCGTCAGTTGTTCACGGGCGATACTGACACCGACTTTGGATTGCTGGCGCGCATTACGGGGTAATGTTATATCGAAAATACGATAGATTTTTTGGACGAAAGAGGAACAGTCGATTCCTTTTAATGAAGAGCCGCCAAATCTATATGGCGCGCCTAGGAATCCTGTTGCCACTTTTACGAATAACTGTACTTCATCGGGGCTGTTCCATTTGCCTAAGAGTTCTTCCTTTTTTACCAGTTCGGGTGATTCGTCAGCGCTTGCGATATCTTCTTCATCTTCATCGGCCAGCGAATTATCGTCATCTTCCGCAGCTTCATTTTCTTCTGAGATATTGGGTACTGATTTATGGGTTGACCTGGCCAGAACAAGTTTTTGTCCAACTCGTAAGCTTTTTTGGTTGATATGGTTAAGAGCCATTATTTTTTTCATGGGGAGTTGCGTTTTTCTAGCTATTTTGGATAGAGTATCCCCTTTCCTGACGGTGTAATAAACCGGCTTTGATTTTGACTTGGCAGTGGATGTTGAGGATCCTTCTGAGGATATATTTAAAATCTGTTTTGGTTTAATTGCGGTGTTCTGAAGATTATTATCTTCCTTGATTTTATCAATGCTGACGTTAAGTTTTTTGGAAATGCTGTAAAGACTGTCACCTTTTTTTACTTTGTATTGTACTGCCAGAGCGTCCGTGTTAAAGCTAAATAATAAACAGAAGAGGACAAAAAGTCCTGAAAATACAAAAATCTGTCGTTTCATCATGAAGTGCCTCCTTACTTTTTGGGGGTACCATTTTATTAACGGTGTACATATTTCGATTTAATATCATACTAGTAACCGAAAAACGAAGACCAATTTACTGTACACACTGATTAGACATTATTTGCAATAAATGTCTAATCAACTACGCGACTGGCCTATGACTTACTAAAAATATACCTGTCTGTCAAATCTATTTTACAATCTTTTTTTAATGTTGTATGATAAATAGCTATTTAGATTAATGATTTTGTGAAAAGTAGCCGCCGCTTCGCGACGTAAATTATCATTGGATTTTGCGTGTATTTTCGGTTATTGCAATATATGGTTATGCCAATTCGCTTGTAAGTTACCACCTTGCAGGCGGTAATTACCGGTAAGGTAAAAATTTGATTTACTATTCACTCCCCTTCGGGATGCGCTTCCGGTCTTTGGCTAACTTTGTTGGCAGCGTCGTTGGCTTCCTCAACGTATGAGTAATACGTCTGCGGAGCCTCCTCCTTGCCGCTTCGTTATCCGTTGAAATCGAAATGGCATTAAATGATTTTCAGGCTAATTTTATCGTTAATCCCTTGCCTGAAAGCGGTTGAAATCATCGAAATTTGTAGAAGGATTATTATGCGTTCTTGGAAAAAAATTATTTTTATAGCTTTTCTTTTAATTGCCACTTATTTTATTGTTGATATAGGACGCTACTTTATTTATCCCAATCTGGCTTATCTGAAAAAAAATCGTCCCCCCAAAACGGCTTTTATGCAATACAGGGAAAAAGTATGGCAAAAAAAGGGGATAAAAAGAAAAATTACAAATATTTGGGTGCCTCTTTCCAGAGTATCTCCTTACGTAATGAAAGCTGTAATTATCGCGGAAGACGATAAGTTCTGGTCTCACGATGGATTTGACTTTGAAGCCATGCAAAAAGCGCTGGAGAAAGATATCAAGAAAAAGAAGTTTAATGCCGGCGGCAGCACAATCTCTCAGCAACTGGCGAAAAATTTGTACCTTTCTCCTGCTAAAAATCCTGTAAGAAAAATCAAAGAGGCGATACTTACCTGGCGAATGGAGAGGCAGTTAAGTAAGAGAAGGATTATGGAGCTTTACTTAAATGTAGTCGAATGGGGCGATGGAATTTTTGGGATTGAAGCGGCGGCGCGAAAAAATTATGGAAAAAGCGCCGCCGAATTGACGGCCCGTGAAGCGGCAACGCTGGCCGCGGTTATACCGAATCCCCACAGATATAAACCTAATGGCACCTCAAGATATGTAGAAAATCAGTCGGAAAGAATTTATCAAATCATGGTACGCCGCGGTATTGTTATACCGGAGTATGATGACGTGATTTCCGAAAAAGATGAAAATAATTCCGAAACGTCCGTAAAAGAAAAAGCCGCGCAAGGAGAACAGAGCACAAGCTCTGAACCCCTTAACACGGAAAACAAAAAATAACCCTGAAGGGAATTGGTTTTATAATATTTGGTAGTGGGGAAGTTTGAAATAAAAAATTTTATTCATCTTAATAATATCTGACAAATGCGTTAAGTATCGTATATTTAAAAGGCTTTTCAATATATTTGACCTGACCTTTTGAGTTAAGTGTAACTTAACTGTCAAGGGGTGATATTTTCACCTGGCAGTTAGGATGTGATGTAATTATATGGCATTATGACAAGAATAGTCTTGACTAAAAAGATTTATTTTATTATTAGAAATATCATCCATGGGAAGAATATATGTTTAAGATGTGAATTGTTTTTCCAAAACGTCAATTTATTAAAGTTAGGACGAAAGGGGGGTATTATGAAAAAAATTGGTATGTTAGTGTTTATTATTATGATGATGGCTATAGTCACGGCAGTGCAGGCGGAAGACAGGGCCGGTGGTTTATCCGCCTTGACTATGGATGCTAGGATTAGTGATGGTAACGCACCAGCTATGGCACCAGTCAGGGCCGGTGGGTTGCCCGCCATCACTGTGGATGAAAGGATCCCTAACTGTACCTGTCGTACCGATCCCTCCTGCTGTCCTAAACCAATAGTCGCACCTGCACCAGTTCCAGAACCAGTCCCAGAACCTGCTCCGGTTGTGGTTCCTCCTCCTGCACCAGCTCCCAAGCCTGTCATTATTGAAAAAGGCAGACAGACACTTAATGTCGAATTCGATTTTGATAAATCAACCATTAAGAAAGGTTACTACCAAGACATCGATAATCTGGCTGGAGTGATGAAACAATATCCTGATCTTAACGTCGTAATCGAAGGACATACGGATAGTGTGGGTACCGCTGCGTACAATAAAAAACTTTCCCAGCGACGAGCTGAATCTGTAAAGAAATACATGGTCGAAAAAGGCGGTATTGATGCAAATCGTTTAAAGGCACAGGGATTCGGTGAGGAAAAACCGATTGCCAGCAATAAAACGAAAGAAGGGCGGCAGCAGAACCGTCGCGTAGAAGCAGCAGTCGATTATCTAATCGAGAAGTAAATTTTCCGCTTCTAATAACTTAACAACAATTAAGAACCCCGCAGTAAACTGCGGGGTTCTTAATTGAGAAATAAACAGATATTTTAATTTTATCCCTCTATACGCACAGTCTCCGGAACAGTCACTAAGGTTTCAGATAGTTATACAATTCATTTAACAACACCTGAGCAAACCAAACTCAAGGTTAGGCTATATGGTATAGATGCTCCCGAGACAGCTTGAATTCTATGGCAGTTAATTCCAACTGACCGCTGTAAGGTCATGTGGTCTTTTTCTTGTGGTGCCCCATGCCGTAAATAATTATATGGCATTAAAAAATGATAAGAATATCTTTGACATAAAATATTTATTTTAGTATTAAGAAACAACATTTATTGAAGGCGTAAATTATTTTTTAAAATTAGGACGAAAGGAGAATTTTATGAAGAAAATTGGAATGTTAGTTTTTGTTATGATGTTGGTAGCTTTTGTCACGGCAGTGCAGGCGGAAACAAGGGCCGGTGGTTTACCGGAATTGGTTGTGGATAAGAATATTAGCGACTGTCCAAAATGTCCCGTCCCCGCTACCCTCGTCACCATCGTACTTAATGTTGAATTCGATACCGACAAGGCCGTTGTCAAAGATGAATATAGAAATGAAATCAAGAAGGTAGCCGATTTCATGAAAACGTATCCCAAAACTACTGCTGTGATTGAAGGTCATACCGACAATGTTGGTACGGCAGAATACAATCAAAAGCTGTCCGATGCCCGCGCAAACAGCGTCCGGCAATACCTGATCAACAACTTTGGGATCAAGGCGTCCCGTCTAACCGCTGTCGGTTATGGACTGACTAAGCCGATTGCCAGCAATAACACAGAAGAAGGGCGGCAGGAGAACCGCAGAGTTCAGGCTGTCATCAAAGCGATGAAGAAAAATTAAATTAACAATTTCAGAATTCTGAAAAGACTTAAGGCTCCATGACTACTGAAAGGTTATGGGGCCTTTTTCTTGTGGTGCCCTATGTCGTAAATAATTATATGGCATTTAAAAACGATAAGAATACCTTTGACATAAAATATTTCAATAAAAAAGGGCAGGATCATGATGGTCCTGCCCTTAAAATAAATAATCTAATACCGGTTCTAAATCAAAGCGCTATTTTTTTATTGGCAACGTAGCCGGGCGCATAACCTGATACCCTGAATAACCTGAAGGTCACGTGGGGGCACGTGACGTCACACGTGCCTGGGGCGGCGTCGTCGGCTTCGGGAATGTTTGTAGAATACGCCTAATCGCCTCTTCCTTGCCGCTTCAATATCATCATTCTTAATTGTTTAAAGTGATATCATGCCTAGTACTTCCCGCCAATATAATCGCTCAGGTGATCAATTAGAATATCCTTCTGGGAGATAGTTGATTTTACAACGTCTCCAATGGAGATGAGTCCAACAAATTTACCTCCGTCGAAAACGGGCACATGCCTTATGTGTTTCCCGGTCATCAGCACCATGCAGTCCTCTACCGGAGTATCAGGCTTTACCGTGTACATTTTATTAGAAGGTGTCATAATCTCTTTTACACTGGTTTTCATGGAAGTTTTACCCTTCAAAATGATTTTCCTCGCATAATCACGTTCCGTGATTATACCAACAACCTTATCCTTTTTATCAACGACCATTAATGCCCCGATTTCTTTTTCCGCCATGAGTTTCAGGGCATCAAGAACCAAAGCCTCCGGCAGAATCGTCCATAGCTGCTTCACCTTGCTTTTTAAAAGATCGCTCACTTTCTGCATAACCCAACACCTCCCTGTGAATTCAAAATATTTTACCTGTATTATGTTGTCATTTTAAAAGAAAAAGAAAAATATGGCAAACATTTCTACGAACTGATTTTTTCCGTTAGTACCGGAACATCGCATCTGAGATGCCCCAAAAACGTCACAAGTCAAATTAAGATCAAGTGCCGTTTGTCAGTTTCGCGGCCAGATAGATGGTAAATGCAGTTCCTGAATCAACAATGGATTCGACCGAAATCAAGCCATTATGGTATTTGATGATGGAATCGCTGATGGCCAACCCCAGACCAATGCCGCCTCGTTCCTTTTTCTTTTTTGTCGTAAAATAAGGATCAAATATCCGGGAAAGATTTTCCCGGGGAATTCCCTTGCCATGATCCTTAATGATAATCCGGACATAATTTCCTTGTCCCAGAGACTTGATATTTGTTCCGGTTATCGTATTCTCGGCGATAAGCTCCACAATGCCGCCGTTGGGCATGGCTTCTTTGGCATTAATCAAAACATTTTCTATCACCTGCCTGATCTGGGCGTCATCAACTTCGCAAGGCCACAGGTCTTGGGCTATGGAAATATTACAGGTAACAGGAGAACCTTTAAAGACGTTTTGGGCGGCCTCTGTCAAAAGAGGTGCCATATTTTCCAGTTTACGAATCGGATAACCACCCTCGGCAAATGTACTAAGCCGGTGAGCCAATTCCTTGGCTTGCAGACCAGCCCGTTCCGCCACTGCCAGCCCGTCCTCCAGGATTTTGTCTTCATCAGTAGCGGATATTTTGGCCATAAAAACGTTGCGCAGAATCGCGGAGAGGAGGCTGTCAAAATCCTTGGCCACGCCGTCAGCGAATGTGCCCAATGATTCCAGTTTGGTTCGCTGGAGAAGCTCATCCTGTGCTACTCTTTGTTCGGTAATATCTTCCAGGGTCTCCATAACGCCGAATAAATTTTCATTGGCATCTCTCAGTCCTGCCGAAGTTATTCGAAACCATTTCCCTTTTTCGCCCATATCAGGGAAAAATTCCGTGACTTCATAAGCATCATCCAGTAGTTTTGATTTGCTCAACTTTCCCGAGTATAGGTGGCCAATTTGACCGGTTTTACCATCCAGAATCAAATCAGCCAGGCAGGGACGTTGGGTTGTATAAAATGCGCGCCATTGTTGGTTAGTGCCGAGGATTTCGCTGGGTTTGATGTTGCCCATTGCCTGTAGCGCCCTGTTCCAGTAAATTACTTTATGATCCTTGGATATTACGAAAGTGGGAATAGGGGAGCCATGGATAATGCTGATTAATTTCCGTTCATCCCTGCGGCCGCGCCACATCGCATAGGTAAAGCTGATGGTTACTGTTATCGCTAAGGCCAAAATGAAAATAAGAAGAAGGTTATTCATATTAGGCAAGTATGCTTAAACCGGATTAAGATATTTAATATTTTGTTTATACGAGATGTAAATCGCCAGTTGCTGGGTCACGTCGCCGGGTGTGTGGACGAATTCCATGCCCGCCTCATAGGATTCATTCGCAAAGAGACTTTTGATCCATTTTACTTTTCCGAGGGTTGATATCATCATTTGGTGCGGATTTTTTAATGTGAAATCTATCTTGAGGAGAGTATTGATGGGCAAAAAACTATTGGCCTTAATTCTGGCGCCGAGGACAGAGATATCCTTGCTTTGGTTATACATAATTTTTTCTTCCGGAGATTTTTTTCCTCCGGAGACGATAGTTATGGTAATCTCGCTCTTCTCTTCCAGTCGTTTCGCTTTCCTTTTTTCGTACATAACGATCCATTCCTGTTGTTTATTTCAGAATTCTCGTTTTTCACCCTTCACTTCTGAGTGATCCAAACCTTGGACAGGTTTTTGGAGGGTGTGATTATCTCAATAGGTTATTAAAAAAACAAGTATTATTTTGTCAGTTTTCTTGCCCAAAGTGTCAGCCAGATGACGACAAATATCAGCATTGCAAGACCGAGCTTATAGGCCACCATTGCCCACAGCCAGATAGTACGGATTTCCGGCCAGGTAACGTCTTCACCCCATAAGCAAAGCATTACTGCCGGCTGCCTGGGTATAATCAGCAGATAAGCAAACCATTGAATCAGCAGAATGCAATAGGCGATTAACACAGTCCACCATCCGGCCACTGCCGCAGCCCGCACTTTTTTTATAAATATTTCGTCCATAATTTGCCTCCTGTATCTTTTTATCCTGTTGCTTCCCCAGTCCGGCGAGTCAGGCCGGCCCGGTCTCTTCGCCTAATACGCCCAATAGGGGCCCGTTCCGAGGCTGGAGGTCTTCCCCTCAATTCCCACATAAACACTCCGTCTCAGGAAAAACGGAAGCCCCCAATCAAACGACGTATCCGGCCCGCCGAGTTCAATGAACACATTATTGGATGGACTTAAAAGGGTTGAAGCGTTGCCTATATTAAACAAAACCGTGCCGCTCGGTGATCCCGCATAGCCTTTTGTAGTTGCGGACAGGCTCTGCGTTGAAGAGGGGCAGAACCAGTCTCCGCAGATTGTTAGAGCGCTTATCGAACCAGCATTAAAAAACAGTCCGTTAGAGCCGCTGTCAATGAAACTATCGCTATACGTCTTTCCGTTAAAAACTGTTATGAATTCTCCAGAGGTTGGATCGGCAGGATACATAGTGACTCCGGAAGACGAGTTATTCGACTGCGTGTCAATACCTAGGATAAGATCGCCATTAACCGAGGGTAGTCCTCCGAGAGGAATAACAGGAAACCGCAATATTGCACCGTTATTGTCAGTTGGAAGGAACGAAACCGGGTTTTGGACCTGGTTGTTGAGAGAAACTGCCGCTCCAGTGCACGATGAACCGCTGCAGGAATAGTACATCCCATTGTTCGCAACACTTGTGCAGTCCGAACCGCAGTCTTCGGCAAAGAGGCCGACACCGAGAATTCCGTTGTATCCGGTTATTGACGGACTCGTGTCCAGTGTGTACTGGCCGTTTAGACTGCATGAATTATAACCACTAAAAGTGGAATCAATGATCTGTATGGGTACTCTAACAGCGGGTTCTCCCCCCAGGATGACGTCCGCTGTCTGAACCGGTCCCCAGTCCGCTGAATTATCAGAATATTGGATGCATTCTGTTAGCGAACCTGAACCGCTGGTCACCTGCGTAAGGGAGACTGTCAGGAGCGATTTGAATATCCGCAGACCGGAAGCTCCCGTATCCAACAGGATATTATCGATGGTCTGACAGTTCAAGGTGACGGGAGAACAAATCGTAACACTGACGCACGGTTCGTTGGGATAACCTCCTGGTGCCATGCCGCCATTCACAGTCACGGTAAGCACGTTATTCATCGGTGTTACCGTCAGGACCGTAGAATCCGAGATGCCACTCCAAGTGGCAGTGATCGTTGTTGTGCCCGCGGCAAACGAGGTAGCCAATCCTATAGAACCCGCTGTATTGACGATTGTCGCGATAGATTGCGACGATGAAGTCCAGCTTGCTACCTTTGTCAATATCTGTGTCGTACTGTCCGAGAATGTTCCTGTGGCAATGAATTGTTGTGTTGCGCCCAGGGCAATGTTTGGGCTCGCCGGCGTTACTGTAATGGAGGAAAGCGTTGCCGAGGTTACTTTAAGGGTAGCGGAGTTGGATATAATGCTTCCTGATGAAGCGGTGATCGTCGTGCTGCCTGTAGCGACAGCGGTGGCCAATCCTGTATTATCGATCGTCGCGACAGCTGTAGTATAGGAATTCCATGTCACTGATGTTGTTATGTCACGAGTCGTGTTATCTGAATACGTGCCAGTGGCAGTGAATTGTTCGGTTGTACCCGGAGCAATGCTTGGGCTTGCCGGCGTTACTGCTATAGAGGAAAGCGTTACGGTGGGAGCGCTTGTTGTTCCGCCGCCTTCTCCTCCTCCACCGCCGCTACAGCTCATTATCAATAAAGGTATCAAAACAAAAAAGAGCAGTTTACTTAATTTCATCGACGCTCACTCCTTGCGGTATCAAGGCTGGCACGTAAGCGCGGCCCTGCAGGTTCCGCATATGTCCCCATTTCTCCACAACGACACTGTCTGTTTTTACCGTGACGTGCCGGCGGCCCGGCTGCCTGTGAGCATGAGTCATGGCTTTCTGATACTCAGAAAAATAGGATCCAAGGAGCGGCGTCAGATCGGGATGGGTCAGTCCATTCCAGGCGATACCGAAGACGACGCCTGAAGGCGATACATATTCCCGGACAGTTATTGTTTCAGATCTGATTTCATGGACGGTATATCCCGTGGAAGTTTTCATGGCTCTCCGCACGGCCGAGATGGCCTTCTGATCTGATGCGACCGAATCAACGGATTCGCCGAGAGCGGCCTGAACCTGCTGAGCGGCAAAGACGGTCAGGACAATACTGAGGCCAAGCAATAGCCTGGAGAATATTCTTGTTTTCATGGTCTGGTATCCTCCTTTGGACTTTTTTTGATAACATGTTGCTTGCTTATAACTGAACTGCTGAGCGTTATTGTTGAAACTCCAATTACGAAAGCGCAGCGCAGCGGAATTGGTAAGTTGTAATGAGACCCAAACTTCAGAAACATAGTGCATACCCTAAAGGGCATCTGCGACTGAAGCTTGGAGGTCGAATTATCCCGCGAAGCGGAGGGTTTAATATCCCGCAGCAAACTGCGGGATATTAAACCCGTGACTGTTCTTTCTCAAATTTTGATTTGTCCGCGCCGCAGACAGGGCATGTCCATGATTCCGGTAAATCTTCAAATTTTGTTCCGGGAGCAATACCGCTATCCGAGTCGCCCAATACCGGATCGTAAACATAGCCGCAAACACTGCAAACATAGCGGGCGGCGATCCCGACGGAAGCTGCCGCCGGTTCATCTTTTACATAAGTCGGAGCGGTTTTCGGTGATTTACCGCCCTTGACCTGCTGGTAATAGGCATAAGTCATGGGCTCTTCATTGCTGATTACATCACCGTCAACAATATTGCCGACAAAGATAGTGTGCGTGCCGCAATCTAATTCTTTTTCCAATTCCACTTCGATATAGGAAACTGTATTTTCTAAAACGATGGGTACTTTAGTCATTCCTGTTTTTGTCTTTACGTTTTGCAGTTTATTTACATCGCGCCCGCTCTTAAAACCGAAAAGGCCGATGAAGTTCATCGGCGCCGCTTCCGCCAGAATGGAAACAACAAATTTGCGGCTGGATTTAATTAATCCATGCGTGTAATTTTCTTTATTGATGCTGATGGCCACTGTTGCCGGATTCGATGTAACCTGAAACATGGAATTGGCAACCTGGCCGTTGAATTTGTCATCCTGTCCGGAGGTGACGATATATAGACCATAACTAATTTTATGAAGGGCGGCTCTGTTCATTATTATTATCCTCATGTAAGTTTTTCAATAGAAAAGTCTTATAGCGTAATTTTTCCGCCAGCGCCATTAAAATTTAATGAGACTCGCTGAAAACGAACGCAGTGAAGTTTGAAGCGTTAGTCGAACTATCCCAGGAGCGCAGGGACGTGGGATTTGAGACTCGCTGATAATGAGTCCCAAGTTTCAGAAGCGAAGCGCGCTGAAATTTGTTGGACGAATTATATCAGGCGCAAAGCGCCGTGGTAAAACGAACGCAGTGAAGTTTGAGGCGTTAGTCGAATAATCCCGTGGCCAAAGGCTATCGGAGCTATCCCGCATAGCGGATGGTATGAATACCAAAACAAGCTTTTTGTTTCATATTTGCGGTTGGATAAAGGATTAAATAAATATTTACACATTTAGGCTTTCCTTTTTTGATTCCATGCGTTTCCGGAATATTTTTTCTTTTGACAAAAGAGACCTTTTCTTATAATTAACTTAAATTAGAAGTAAATTCCGGTCTTGCAATTCGCGACCGAGGGTAGTTTTGGAGCCCGGGGGCATTCAAACCAATACCGGAATCGTGGTTGTGAACACTAAAGCAAGCTTTGGAAACAGATTCCGCAGCAAGCTGCGGGGTGTTAAACCCACCGCTGCGTTGGATAATTCGACTTGCAAATTTCAGTTCACTCCGTTCCTGAAATTTGAGTCTTATTAAATTGGAGTTTCAACAATAAACTTTAATCCGGAGATCATTATATTATCGTATCCCAAATTCACGGAAAGAGAAAAAACAATTATGAAATATCAGGAATTTTTGGAACGCGATCATTTTAATTTAGAAGAAATTATGGCTTTTGCTTATGGGTCGCTGGTAACTGATCCTCCCGCGGGTTTTGATGGAAGGCTTCCGGCTCCTCCCTTCCTCATGTTTGATCGCATATTATTGATTGAAAGCGATGGTAAACAAGGCAGAGTGATTGCCGAACAGGATATTCGAATGGACGCTTGGTATTTTCAATGTCATATGCCGGGAGACCCTGTGCAACCGGGTTGCCTTTGTGTCGATGCCATCTGGCAATCACTTGGTTTCTATTGTATCTGGCGCGGCGCTTTGGGCTCCGGCCGGGCTCTTGGCTGTTCCGGTGTTACATTCAATGGTCAAATTCGCCCCTTCAACAAATGTGTCCGCTACGAAGTCGATATTCGGCGTTATTCGCGATTAAAAGAATCAGGCGCAAGCCTGGGGATCGGTGACGGCCGGATTTATGTGGATAATGAATTGATTGCTGCTGTTACTCAGGCGCGGACAGGAGTGTTTAAGGAGATTGCTTACAAAGATTACCCGCTTCGGTCGAAAAATTCTATCGGTGGAATCATGGAAAGGTAGATTTATACCAAGTCGCATTCAAATTAAAACGATCATAAAAAAATATTAGAATATTTTTTTACGGAAACTATTTTGAGTATAATAAAAAAAACAGCGCTTTATTTTGCTCAAAAAGAATTTTGCAGGGCGGCAATAAATGAGCACGCTGATCTGAGTATTTTTAAAGAAAAACTCTCAGCCTCCGTAATTGCCGGTCTTATTTTGATTACTATTAGTTATATTCTCGGTATACCGGCCGTATTTATAGTAGGGGGAATCTCCGCCTGGCTGAAAAACCCAATGGTTGGGGTTATCGGTATTCCTTTGATTTATGGTTTTTCCTGGCTGCTTTTGATGTTGGGTCTGTATCTTGCCGGACCTAAATATGGAAAGGCGCTTGGCCATTGGGTAGTGCGTGTTACACTGGAAAAAATTCTCGGTGACGAGGCAAATACAATCAGGCCTTTGCCGCAAGAAGGTTCGGAAAAAGACATAATAAAAAAATGAAGCGCGTTTGTAGACGCGAGAAAAAAATAGAGGTGTTAAATGAGTCAAATTGAAGGATTGATCGGTGAACTTAAAGTTAAAATTATTCAAACACTCGGGCTGATTGACATTGGTCCTGAAGACATCAAAGATGATTCTCCGCTTGTCGGTGGAGATATGGGAATTGATTCCATTGATGTGCTTGAACTGGTGATGATGATTGAAAAAGACTATGGCGTTAAAATTGAAAGCAAAGAGCTGGGCGTCAAAGTTTTCGCCTCCGTGCGCGCGCTGGCCACGCACATTTTCAAGAACCAACGGCATAAAGGTTAATCTTAATTTGTATACCATTTCGATTTCAAAGGATAACGAGGCGGCAAGGAGGAGGTGACGAGGCGTATATTTTAATACGTTGAGGAAACCGATGCCGCAGCCAACAAAGTTAGCCAAAGACCGGGTGCACATCCCGCAGGGGGGCGCATAATAAATAAATTTTACGTCACCGGTAATTACCACCTGCAAGGTGATGACTTACAAGCGAATTGGTATTACGCTTACACAGAAATAATGACCCTTTAGCGCTTTATTGTTGAAACTCCAATTCCGAAAGCGAATAACCTAAAGGTCACTATAGGCGCAGCGGAATTGGTAAGTTGTAATGAGACTCGCTGAAAATGAACGAAGTGAAGTTTGAAGCGTTAGTCGAATTATCCCGCGCAGCGGAGGGTTTAATACCCGTGATGAAATTTTTGTTCATATTATGAAAGTACTGCTAATTTCGGCAAACACTCTGAGAATTCCCTATCCGGTATATCCGCTGGGGCTGGATTACGTCGCCGGTTCTTTGGATTCCCGTTATCAAACCAAAATTGTAGATTTGAACGATTTTACCAGATCCGATGAGTTGGCGGCATTGATTCGAGAGTTTTCTCCCGATTTTGTCGGAGTATCGATCAGAAATATTGATAACACGGATGTAATCAACTGCCGGGGCTTTCTGTCCGAATACCAGAATTTAATACACCAGATAAGGATAAATTCAGCGGCCAGGATAATTCTAGGCGGCAGCGGTTTTACTATTTTCCCCGTTGAGTTCATGCAGGCGCTGGATGCTGATTATGGCATTGCCGGCGAAGGCGAAAGGTTTTCCTTGCTCTTGGAAGCGCTGGAAAAAAATGCGGACGCTAAATCAATACCCGGTATTGTAACGAAAGAAACAACCGGTATTGCTTATGAACCTTGGAACGGCGAAATTAAAAGACGTTTTGATCCGGAAACTCCACATACACAATTTTATCTATCCTACGGTGGCATGCTTAACCTGCAAACAAAAAGGGGGTGCCCTTTTCATTGCAGTTACTGCACTTATCCTCATATTGAAGGCAGCCGGATGCGGTTTTTCCCGCCCCGCGAAATAGCTCGTAGCGCTCGCGAGTTGCAGGATGCCGGCGCTAAATATATTTTTATCACTGATTCCGCTTTTAACGCCAGTTATGATCACAGTCGGCAGGTTGCAAAGGCTTTTATTGAAGCCCGAGTGTCCGTGCCGTGGGGAGGTTTTTTTGTTCCCACTGTGCCTCCGGTTGATTATTATAAACTAATGGTGGACGCCGGACTGAGCCATGTGGAATTCGGCACAGAATCTTTATCTGATACGATACTTGCCAATTTACATAAACCTTTTCCCGTTCGTGATGTTTTTGCCGCTCATAAAGTCGCTCTCGAGGCCGGTCTGCACATTGCCCATTATTTTCTGTTAGGCGGACCCGGCGAAAACAGACAGACTCTTCAGGAAACATTGATTGGCCTGGATCGTTTGGAGCGGGCGGTTTTTTTCTTCTTTTGCGGTATCCGTATTTACCCGCACACCGCGTTATATGATGTTGCCCTGCGAGAGGGTCAAATTACCGCGGAACAAAATATTCTGCCGCCCGTTTTTTACCGCTCGCCGGAAATAACCGCTCAAGAAATTATGCAGATGGTGGAAAATCACGCCAATGGCCGGTTGAATTGGATTATAGGCGCAGGTGAAGCAAAAGCAACCCGTGTTTTGCCCAAACTCTATAAACGGGGATTAACAGGGCCCTTGTGGGAGTACCTGATTCAATAATCCCAAGTTGGATTTATTCGGCAGTCGATAACTTTATTGGCAACGCATTTACGATTTCTTAAGGGGTAATAAATGAAAAGGAAGTTGCTGTTTAGCAATCCGGCTGCGGTTACGGGAATAATTTTTTTGGCTGTCGCCGCGGCAGTTTTTTTTATTAACTCCCTGTTGGCGGCCGCCGTTGCCCTTTTTTATATTCTTTTGTGTGTTGTTGCTTCTTTTTTCCCGCAAAGCAATTTTTTTCTGCCAGTGATAAGCCGTGGCAATGTTGGGCAGAATCTGGTCGCGCTCACTTTTGATGATGGCCCGGCCCAACCGACAACAAGACAAATTATGGATTTGCTTGATAAGTATTCAGTGAAAGCGACTTTTTTTGTTTCCGGCGCCAATGCTTTAAGTCATCCGGAAATCATCAGGGAAATAATTGCCCGCGGGCACACCATTGGCAACCATTCGTTTAATCATAATCCCTTTGTGATGCTTAGAAGTTATAATTATCTTTATCAGGAAATATTTACGGTTCAGGAAGTTCTGAAAAAAATGGGAATACAAACACTTGCCTTCCGGCCGCCGGTGGGAATAATTAATCCCAAACTGGCCCCGATTCTGGATAAATTAGGGATGTTTTGTGTAACCTTTAGTTGCCGCGCTTTTGACGCCGGCAATCGCCGTGTTAAAAATCTTAGTTCCAGAATACTTAAAAAAGTTAAGGCCGATGACATCATCCTGCTGCACGATGTGCTGCCGCGAAGTAAAGAAGACAGCGTTATTTTATTGGCGGAAATTGAAAATATACTTTCGGGGCTTATTATAAAGGGACTGAAAATCGTTCCTCTCTCTGATTTAATCGGCAGAGATATTAATTAGAAAAGGTACCTCAAGACTTAATTCCGGCTTTCTTTCTTATCCATCCGGGGGCAACCTTGCGGCCCGATAGTTTCTGGAATCCAACCGGGAATAATCGCTTTAGCCAATCCATCACGTAGGCGTCGGATCCGACCATGATGCGAAGCTTATCCTTTTTGATACCGGCGATGATTATCTGTGCCGCCTTGTCTGCCGTTGTTTTTGCGAAAACCCGGTTGAAAACCGCAAGCGCTTCTTCCCGTTTAAGTGAGGTGTCCGAAGCAGGTATAAAACCTGCCGTTGTTGGCAATGTTGGTTTTAATCCCGCCGGGGTGGACGCAGGATACTTTGATTTTGGTATCGGCAAGTTCCTGTGCCAGTGTTTCGGTGAATCCCCGAACGGCGAACTTTGCTGTGCAGTAAGGTCCGTTATTGGGATTGGTGAAGATGCCGTTCACGCTGCTGATATTGATGATGTGGGCGGAATCCTGCTTTTTGAGGTATGGGAGAAACTCCTTGCACCCATAGATCACGCCCCACAAATTAATGCCCATTAACCATTCAAAGTCTTCATAGCTTAGGTCCTCTATGGTCTCCGTGATAACGACTCCCGCGTTGTTGATGATGATATGAACTTCGCCGTGGGCCTTCACCACGTCATCAGCGTATTGCTTGACCTGCTTATGGTCCGAAGTGTCCACCTTATGGGTGGTAATCCGCAAGTTTTTGCTTCGTGAGCACACCATGTCAGCGGTTTCCTTAAGGCCTGTCTCGTTGATATCGGATATCGCCAGATGACAACCCTCATCCGCCAGATTCAGCGCAAGAGATCTTCCGATGCCGGACGCGGCTCCGGTAATGGCCACGATTTTATCCTTAAGATTCTTCACAAATGTCTCCTTTTACGCATTATAGATTCTGTATCTTTTTTCCCCGGCCTGAAATATATTTAAAAACAGATCAAACATTTTGAACTGAAAAACTGCGAAACTTTTTTGTGAAAAATTTTGAAACGACTTCTGGATTCTTTAAGGATGTGTATTTATAATCATATCCATTTTTCTTGTCAATGTGAAATAAAGCAAACATCCATATTGTTAATTGTACATATCCCCCACAAAAGCAAGCTTTGGGGGGATAATTCAACTAACAAATATTACTTTACTACGTCAGTGAGTCTCAAATCCCCATTCGCTTCGCTCAGGGGATAATTCGTCCAGCAAGTTTCAGTGCACTGCGTTTCTGAAACGTGGGTCTCATTAAAATTTTAGTTGAAAAATAATCAATGATATGAATTTATACATTTTAGCGTTAATTTAACTTTGACGTTAACCAATGGGGTATAATTTATTGGAAAGTCAATGGAGTTTATTAAAAGAGATTAAAGTAGTTAATAATAATTATATTGAAGCATTAGCTGATGTGCCTGCTGATTCACCCTGGTTTTCAGGGCATTTCCCCGGTGAGCCGATTCTTCCGGGAATAGCTTTAGTTTACATCGCCGAGCAGGCCATCATCCAGGATGCGTTGGCAAAAGGTGAGCAGGTTCAGTTGTACGCGCTGAAAAGAGTGAGATTCACCCAGCCGGTGCGGCCTGGAGAAACTCTATCGCTAAACATAATCAGCGAAGAAGCGGGTGAAGAGATTTTGTTTTCCTTTAAAATTACGAATAAAGAAAATACTGTATGCAGCGGCGCAATAGTTGCAAAAAAGATAAATAAATAATTATAGAAGGAGGATAGTGATGCCTGCAAGTCACGATGTAAAAGGCATTATCCGGCATGTGGCCGAAATTATTATTGAGGAACTTAAATTAGAAGACGTTACGGCGGAGACATTTAATCCGGATATGGATTTGGTGGATGAACTGGGCATCGATAGTATGGACCTTGCCACTATTGCTTTAGTCCTGCAGGATGAATACAAGATAGTGATAGACGAAGACGATTATCCCAAGTTGAAAACCATTCGCCTGATCGCTGATTATATTGAGGAAAAAATTTCCGCGAAGAATTAATAGAAGTTAATTGTCTATGCCCATTAATAATAAAGAATCGCTGGAATCAGCCAAGCCGAAATTTTCCGAACTCTTAGCCCCGCCGGAAGTGAGAGCGCGTTGGGAAAAAGTCAGAAAATATTTTTTTCTGCGGGAATCAACTTATGACATGTCTAACCGCTGCAATATTCGCTGCGACGGCTGTTATTATTTTGAAGGAGAAAAACAGTTTGCCAAAGAGATTGGTGACGCGGAAGCATGGCGCAGGCTGATGCAGGCCGAAAAAACCCGCGGCATCACTTATGTGGTTCTGGCCGGAGCAGAGCCATCGCTGGTGCCGGAACTATTAGATGTATGTTATCAGGAAATGCCGCTGGGCAGTATTGCCACCAATGGCTATAGAAAAATTCCGGAATCAGTCGGCTACAAAATACATATTTCCGTTTGGGGTAATGATGCAACCAGCCTGCGTGTGCGCAAAGCTAAAAATCTTTTAAAAAAACAGATTGAAAATTATAAAAATGATCCGCGCGCGGTATTTGTTTACACCTTTACACGGGAAAATATCGATGAAGTAAAAGATGTCGCCGAAGAGCTTGTTGCCCACAGCTGTAAACTAACCTTTAATGTTTTTTCTTCGCCGGTCGGTTACACAGGAAATCTGCGGCATGATGATGAATCTTTTGCGCGAACAAGACAAATGATGATAGAGCTTTTGAATAAATATCCCCGAAATGTTCTTTTTTCCGCTTACAACGCCGTGGCGCATACTCATAAAAAAGGTTTGCACGATCTATACAGTTGTTCATATCCCCGCCGGAATCCTTCGCAGGATATCGGTTTGGGGAGGTCTTTCCGGCAATACAGGACGGACCTTAATTGGGACAGGTCTGTCGCCTGTTGTGTGCCGGATACGGATTGCGCCGATTGCCGTCATTACGCCGCCGGTTCCGCGGTCGTCACGGCGCGCCTTTACCGCCATGTAAACAATCCGGCTGCTTTTAAATCCTGGCTGGATTATGTGGATACTTATCTGGCGGTCTGGGTGATGGGTTATGAAAAAGGCGAAAATCTTTGCGCGGAAATTATAAGTCCGCCGCATGCGGCGATAAATTAAAGAAGTCATTGCTGACAAAGACAGCGCTTTAATTGCGATTGATATAAGTAAGGATAAGTTGATGAAAACCGTTAGTACATTGTTAGATAAAGACTGGCACGAAAGATACAGACGAATTTCCAGCCTTAATATCCGCAGTTCCATATACGATGTAACCAACCGCTGCAATTTGCGCTGCAAGGGCTGTTTCTTCTTTTCTTCTGGGGAACATCAGGCGGCCCAAGAAGAAATGGATATAAAAAAATGGGAAGATTTTATCGACCGGGAAAAAGCGCGCGGAGTAAATCTGGCGATTTTGATCGGCGGCGAGCCGACTCTTTGCATGGACCGCGTTGAAGCTTTTTACAAACGCCTGCCCACATATTGCGCCACCAATGGTCTGATTAAAGTTCCCCGGGAAAAATTCCCCGACTTGATGGTGGGAATTTCACTTTGGGGCAGTAGCGAAGATGAAAAGACTCTCCGCGGGCGCGACACTTTTGCTATTTCCAGTAAAAATTATGCCGGCGACGCTTACACTTATTATCTTTATACTATAACGCCACCACAGTTAGGAAAAATTGAACCCGTAATTAAAAGGATTGCTGATGTCGGTTTGAAAGTGCATCTGCAACTTCTATCGAATGACGAGGGCGTTAACGGCTTTTCGTGGCGCGAAGGCGAGCTCAAAGATTTACGCTCCGAAATGGACGAAATGCTGGATGGATACCCACAGACTGTGATTTCCAGTAAATATTATCACGAAATTATCACCACAGGCAGGATGATGGAGCGTACCTTTGGTTGGAACGAATGCCCATCGGTCACCGAATCTCTGGACAATAGAAAACCACAACCCCGTCGTTTGATCAATTTTTCTCGCTGGGCTTCCGATTTAAAAACAGTTCATCGCTGCTGCACATCGGCAACTCGTGATTGTTCCACCTGCAAGGATGGCGCGGCTCATATGAGTTGGATAATGGTCAACAAGCGGGAACACATGCGCTCGACCAAAGATTTACAGGGCTGGATCGAAGTTTACGAAATGTTTGCCAAACTATACCACTTTATTCCTTGGTAATATCCGACATTTTTTGATATAGACACTACCAATTCTAAATCAAAGGGAACCCCGACGAATGCCGGGTGCTATTTGTCATGCCTAGCCCCGCCGAAGCGGGACAGTTCAACTAACGAATTCCAGTTCACTGCGTGACTGTAATTCGAGTTTCACTGCCGCTTCAATATCATCTTTGATTTAGAAATGGTATAACATCCCCGGTTTGCTTTGGGGTTTCATGCCATTGATATCTTTTAGGAACATTGATTACTATGGCTTCCAAGAAAACATTAATAATGGGTTACGATGCCGTGTCTTCTTTAGGGACGGATATGGAAGCCCAATGGCAGCGTGCCATAGCTGGAGATTGTGGAATAGGAAAGTTGACTAGATTTCCGCTTACCGCCGATTTTCCGGTGCGTGTTGCAGGGGAAGTTGCGGAAGTTGATTTGCGCCCATATCCTTTTTTACAGCCGCGGGAAATGGCGCATTGGACGTCGCCGATCTTCAAATATGCCCTGCTGGTTGTGCATCGGGCTCTGGAGAAAAGCGGAATTGTAATTGGGCCGGAAATCGCGCCGCGGGTGGCGATAACGTTTAGTTCAGCAGTCGGCGGGCTGGATGCGGTGCTGCAGGCTGATCGTCTGATAATTGCGGAAGGCAAGATGCCTCATCCTTTTACCAACCCCAATTCCTGCATCAATATGGTTGGCGGCAAGGTCTCCATCCTCACGGGCGCTACAGGTCCAATCTGTTCGACTATTACAGCCTGTGCAACGGGAGTAACTTCGTTGATTATCGGCGAAATGCTGTTACAAAGAAATATGGCGGATGTGGTCATCTGCGGTGCTGTGGATTTCCCTCTGGTTGAGCCGATTGTTGCCGGATTTGCCACGATGAACGGCGCTTACCGTCCGAAAGATGGACAGAAGGAAGAGCCGCCGGAGAAAACGAGTCGGCCTTTTTCCGTCAACAGGCGGGGTTTTGTCGTTTCCGAAGGCGCCGGTTGCATTATTTTGGCAACGGATGAATTTGCCAGGGCACATGGGCTGAAATCAAAAATAGAAATGGCCGGATGGTCAATGACTTCCGATGCCAGCCATTTTGTTTCGCCCAACTTGACAACGGTGCAAAGATGTATCGTGGAAACTATTGCCAATAGCGGATTACAGCCGAAAGATATTGATGCGGTCAATGCGCACGCTACATCCACAAAAGTAGGCGATAAGGTAGAGGCTGACGCTCTTCACAATATTTTCGGCAAAAATATTCCGCCGGTATCGGCGAATAAATCACAACTCGGTCATGCGATGGGCGCGTCCAGCGCCATTGAAGCCATACTGGCCATGGAAGGAATGATTAAAGAAACTTTACTTCCCACGATAAATTATGTTCCTGATCCGGCAATCAAAATTGACTGTGTTGCCGAAGGCGCCAGAAAATTGAGTCAGGAGTTTGTATTGAAAAACGCGTTTGGTTTTGGCGGATGCAATTCCTGTCTGGTCTTGCACAGAATAGAATAAAAAAAATATAGTGAAATTATGAAAGCACCTAAAAACAGAAAAGTATTTGTCGTCGGTTACGGCGCTGCCACCCCGCTGGGGGCCACCTTTGAGAAAACATGGAAAAGGGCGGTAAAAGGGGAGGCGGGTTTCCGCAAGGTAACGCGTTGTAAAGTAGAATCGGCCTGCGACATAGTCGGAGAAATTCCGGACTGGTATCCACTGGAGCTTGATTTTACCGATGCGAAGGAAGTTTATAATTGGAACGCGGCTTTTGTGATTTTGACTATGGCTGTCTGCAAAGAGGCGCTGCAAAATTCAGGAATTTCCATTGATGATCAGATTGCTCCGCGAATGGCTTGCCTCATCGGTTCGGCGCTCAATGGATCGGATGCTTTTCGTATAGCCGCGCACGATTTGGAACACCGCGGGCCGCTCAGGGTCAGCCCTTATTTGCTGCCTAATTTATGCGCAAATCTTCCCGCCGGCAAAGCGGGAATGCTGTTAAAATTTACCGGGCCGATTTTTTCGCCGCAGGGCGCTTGCGCTTCCGGCAACCATGCAATCGGTATCGGAGCAAGAATGATCAGGGATGGCGATTGCGATTTCGTCCTGGCCGGCGGCGCGGACGCCCCTATCTTGCCGGAGCTTATTCATGGTTTTGCCAATATGAACGCCACGATCAAGGTTCATCCTGACGATCGCGCTTATACTGATCCGGCAAAAGCTTCCCGGCCTTTCAGCGTTGACCGCAAAGGTTTTGTTCTTTCGGAAGGGGCGGGCGTGGTTGTTCTCGCGGCGGAAGAAATGATCAAAGCTTACGGACTTAAACCCCGGGCCGAAGTTTTGGGTATCGGGTGGACTTCGGATGCCCATCATTATACCAGCCCTAATGCTGCTACAATTATCCGCGCTATCCGGGAAACAATTGAAGATGCCGAATTGAAACCGGAAGATATCCAATATGTCAATGCCCACGGTACCTCCACGCCTAAAGGTGACAGCGCCGAAGTAAAGTGTCTGCGGGAAGTATTTGGCAAGAAAATAGAAAAGATTCCTGTATCCTCAAACAAGTCGCAGTTGGGACATACGCTGGGCGCGACCGCGGCCATTGAAGCCGCTTTGACCATCGAGGGAATGAAGAGGGGCATTATCCTGCCCACAATTAACTATGTACCGGATCCTGATTTTGCCGATATTGATGTTGTGCCTAATGAGGCCCGCAAACAAAAATACGAAATTTCGCTTTCCAACGCGTTTGGATTCGGCGGAACAAATTGCTGTGTTATTTTTAGAGGAGTGTAAAAATGAAACCTAAACCGTTTAAACCGGAAATATACAGTAATGATGAGCTTTATGTGCGCGACGTTACCACCGGCCTTGTCTGGCATCGTTCGATATACCGGACCTTATATGTCGATACGGATCGCTCACAAGTGGTTTATCATTCCAATTACCTGCGTTATTTTGAATTCGGCCGGACTTCATTGATGCGCGATGTCGCTTATTCCTACAAAGAAATCGAGGAAAGCGGCTATGTTTATCCGATTTTTGATTTGGGCATCAGCTTTTATCAACCTTTGTATTACGACGATTTAATGTATATCTATACGCGGCCGGTAAATTTGGAGCGGGTGCGTTTGCAGTTTGACTATATCATCACGCACGCGGAAAAGGGACATATAATCTGCATCGGCTTTACAAAACATTGCGCTTTGAATTTGACGGGCACCCCAGTGGCCGTCGATCCCAAAACGGTTCAATTATGGAAATCGTTCCCCGGTTAAATCAAAAAATACGGTATCCCTGGAATATTGAGGTATCCCCGTATCTGCATGACCACCATTTTGAAGGAAAAATCGTTCTGCCCGCGGTGGAAGTGTTAATTGTTTTGTCTAATGTTGTTAAAATAAATTTTCCCAAAATAAACGTCAGTTGTCTGTATAAGGCGCACTTTTCCCGGTTTTTATTAATTTCGCCGGGTGCGCGGCGTCTGGAAGTATTTGTTGATATAGAAACTACCGATGATGGCGGCATCATTGCTTCGCTCCTAACCTCGGTAAAATCGAAGGACGGCACGATCAGCCGCACGGTCGAACATGCCTGCGTGGCGTTTGCCGCCGCTGATTCCGCGCCATCTTCCGTGCCTCCTTTTCGTGTTGTGAATAAACTGGAAGGAGATTGCATAAGCGTGCCCTCAACTACTATTTACCGTGAGTTGGTGCCTTTTGGGACGGCTTATCAAAACATTATCGGTGATTTATCAGTTTCACCTAAGGGCGCACTGGCTTATCTTTCGGGTGGGGGCAACGAGGCGGATGAAGATTTGCTTGGGTCTCCGTTTCCTCTGGACGCGGCAATGCACGCGGCCTGTGTTTTGGGGCAGCGCTTTAGCGGCATTGTTCCCTTTCCCACAGGATTTGAAAAAAGAATAATTTATAAAAAGACAAAAAAAGGAGGCACCTATATTGGCCGGGTTGTGCCGGTGAAGGTCAATCATGAATCGCTGATATTTGATGCCTGGATTTATGATTTAGATGGTATAATGTACGAAAGCATCAGTGGCATTCAAATGCGTGATGTGTCGCAAGGCCGCCTGCGTCCACCGCCGTGGATTAAAGCCGATTTATAAAAAGTATTTGTTTTGCGTGTCCCCCGCTGGCGGGGGATTAAGGAGGTGGATGTGTTGATGTAGCTGTGATGTTCATCAGTTTACAGCTTGAAAACCTTTATCCACCTCCGTCACTGCGTGACACCTCCGCCAGCGGAGGATATTATAAAGTTTCTGAAAAAGTATGATAAAAATAATTTTAATTTATCTTTTTGCTTATCTTGCCGGGTCCGTAAATTTCGCCATTATTTTTTTTAAACTAACCGGCAGGGAAGATCCACGCCTGAGCTTCAGCGGCAACGCGGGAACCACAAATGTTTACCGGCAGGCGGGATATTTCTGGGCGACTGTAATATTATTACTCGATATCGGCAGGGCTTTGGTTGTGGCGGCTGTAGCCGTGCATTTTCTGGAGGGAAAGTATTTACCCTGGGCGGGTTTTTTTCTTGTCTTGGGAAATAGTTTCCCCTGCTTTCACGGCTTCCGCGGCGGCAAAGGTGTGGCCAATTATCTAGGCTTTACAGCTCTTATCGCGCCGTGGGCGGCTCTCATCGCCGCGGCAATCTGGCTTGCTGTTTACGGGATTGTCCGGGTTACTTTCATTGCTTCATTTTTCATGATTTTTACTCTGGCTTGTGGACAGGCTTTTACTCTTGACTGGCAATTCAGCGCGATAACTGGCGCCCTCGCGACATTTCTGCTGATCTTATTTAATCATAGAAAAAATATTATCAACTACCGGAAAATTGCTGACACTCAATAAATGTTATCATCCATTTCAGGCCTTCATTTCTCCTGATAGTGTACGTCATTGTCTTTTGAAGTATTGAATTTCTCTTTCGTGTTTTTCCGCAGCCTCACGCGTTGTGAATGTTCCAAGATTTCTCCGCTTCCCGGTTTTGAGGTTCTTCTTTAGAGAGTATATGCGGTACTCACCTGTTTTGAGTTTTCTGATCATCTTTCAGTTCTCCTATGGAGATTCAATCGACTTACGTCCAGCGTAACCGGCTGGCGAAGAAGCGCAGCGGAATTACTAGTCTAGGTTGACGCTGTTGTTATACAGGTTTATCTTCAGACCGTAAAATATCATACGTTTTCAGTGATAATCCATCACGATCACCTTCAAACTCCCATTCATAACGGTCTCTAAATATGTCATAAAACATTATCTTTAAAGTGAACGCTCGATAAGAGTCTGACTGCTCTCTATGAACAAATACCGTTTCATCTTTTCCTATGATTTTTATATCCCTTTGAAAATTTTCAATCTGAACATTAGGCGCCGCACGAACTGTCTCTTTCTGCCCGTGAACATTAGAAGTAGTTCTTCGTATCGAAATGTTGAATGCAGCGCCACTACCCTTATTAACTAAGAACAAATCGTATGCAAATTGCATTTGAAAATGAGCCATGTTCGGACTGGGTTTGACCTGTTCAATTATAGCATCCAAAATTGGCATATTCGAACTTTTTATCTGCTTTTTAGCAAGTCTATTTTGCTCTATCATTTGACACTTCATTTCTTGTGTTTCTTTCCAATAACGAATGATGAAAAATGCAGTAACTGCCAATACAATAAAATTTAGTGTTTGAAATAGTGTCTCTGTGCACGTCATCTATTTACTCCATCACGTGATAAGAAATCAAAAAGACTGCCTAACAATTAATATACGTAACCACGGGTATGAACCCGAAGCAAGCTTCAGTGCACTTTGTTTCCGAAGCTTGGGTCTCGTTAATTATTTACGCCAATATCTTTCAATAATCAAACAATTATTATTTTATACCATGTCGATTTCAAAGGCTAACGAGGCGGCAAGGAGGAGGCGACGAGGCGTATTATACATACGTTGAGGAAGCCGACGACACAGCCAACAAAGTTAGCCAAAGAAAGCGAATTGGTATCAGCGCCTTTTTTTGATAAATTTTATTGGCGCAGAGCCAAGCGATGTGATTTTGCCGTCCGGCGCAACCCGCAGTGCGCCTTCGGCCGGGATGCCGTAACCGATTGTGCCTTGCGGGAAGAAGCCGAGCAATCTTTTCATTTCCATCCAGTCGTCTTCTTCATCGTGAACATCGCAAAGCAGTGGCGCGAATCCCAGACAATCCAGAAGTTCGACGGTGCTGTCATCATCAGGGTCGCGCCAGTGCATCCAGTTGCGGCACAGCATGATGGCTCCGGCGGAAATTCCGCAGAAAATTTTCCCCCGGTCATAAAGTTCCCGGAAAAAAATAATTAAATTTCGTTTGCGTAAATATTTCATTCCCAAGTCCACATCGCCGCCGCTGATAAAGACAACGTCGCTTGCAAGCAAAATATCCCGCGCCTTATCCGGATCAAATCGCCGCACGAGGGGAACAAGACTGACACTTCCGGCGCCAGCATCCATTAATATTTGCTTTAACATTAAAAAGAATTCTTTGTTATCATCGCTGGCCGTGCCGATATACGCAACGCAAGGGGCTTTCTTTTTATACCAATTCGCATTCATTCGTCTACCTTTGTTGGCTGCGTCATCGGCTCCTCGACGTATATTTGAATACGCCTGCGTAGCCTCTTCCTTGCCGCCTCGGTATACTTTTGACTGCAAATTGGTATTGCTGCTCTTTAACACTTCGGCCAGAATCGCTTTAGTGTTTTTCGACTGTGGTCCTCCGGCAATCAAAAAAATATCGGCAGGTTTTGATTTATAATTCGGGGAGGTCATACAAGTCTTTATCAACCTCTCTTAGGTTTGTCATCTTGCAAAGTGTACAGATTAGGGGAACTACTTGCAGTAATTCCGGTCAGCCGTTGAGTCTCGCGTTGAATTCTTCAAGGGTGAAGCTGTATTCCTGAGTGCCGTAGCTCTCCACGGCGAAAGAAGCGCATACGCTTCCCATCCGTGCGGACTCTTCTATATCCTTGCCGTGAACCAGACCACTGATCAGGCCGCCACGGTAAGAATCTCCGGCTCCAGTCGGGTCCACCACCTTCTTTGCCTTGAAGGCGGGAATAGCAATTTCATTATATTGCGTGGAAACTCGTGAACCCAACTCTCCCAGTGTGGTGATAATTGTTCCGGCCATTTTCAATAAGGCATCCTTATTCAACCCGGTCTTACTGATGATCAGGCTCAGTTCGTAATCATTAACAATTAGTATCCGGCATCCTTCTATGACCTGGATCAAGTCTTTCGTGTCCCACATAGGCAGAGATTGTCCGGGATCAAAGATATAATCGATACCTCTGGCTTTGCAGGCGCGTGGGTAATTAACCATGTCCTCAAAATTGCCGGGAGAAACGATAACAATTGTTTTTTGGGGATCGAATTTGTCGAAGTCTAATGTAGATTGATATTTCATCGCCCCGGGATTGAAACCGGTGATTTGGTTATTGGCCTTGTCTGTGGTAATATAAGCGCCTGCCGTGAATTCGTCGGCAATGATTTTGATGCTTTCTGTCGATATCCCGTTTTTCGTAAGCCATTTGAAGTACCTTTGGTAATCGTGGCCAATAGTGGCACAGATGATGGGCTTTTCACCCATCAGTGTGAGCGAGTAGGCGATATTACCCGCTGTGCCGCCGTAGTTTTCCTTCATGCTATTCACCTGGAAACAAACGTTTAGAACATGAATTTTATCGGGCAGAATGTGATCGGAAAAGTGTCCGGGAAAATCCATAATCCTGTCATATGCCAGTGAGCCGGAAACAATTATTTTCATACAGGTCAACCTTTCCAATCATTTTAAAATCATTGTCTGAACTGCGGAGACTATAGAAAATATTAATTTTGGTGTCAATGATATTTTAAGATACCAAAGAGTCTGTCAATGTTAACAGGAATGTTTGAGCGCGTTAATCTGTACTTGCCTGATGGTTCGGTTTCAATTTTTTCCACAAAACGCACATTAATGACGGCGCTTCGACCATAAAGAGACAACAACCGTTCAATTATTTTTTCCTTCAGTGATGTGGAGGCGTCAACTTCCTCATCAAGAACAATGTTGACATTATAAATACTATCTTGTTGAAAGATCTGATACTCAGCAACAGATTTCCAACCGGCCATAATAGATTCGATTGTTGCCGTGGTTACCGGAGCCCCATTTGTCGTATAGGTGAGATTAGCGATACGACCGGCAAATCCATTGCCAATGTATCCGTCATCGCGGCCGCAGGCGCAAAAGTTGGCAGGATCAATCTGCACCAGATCACCAACGTCGAACCGGATTAAAGATCGCCAGGGGTTGGTCAGAGTTGTCAGCAGCAATCTTCCCACGTAAGGATATCCATATTCAGGGCGCATAAACTCTACATCAACCCGGCAGCAGGAAGATACCTGATGAAGTTTCCCCTGTTCGCATTCCATAAACACATATCCCGCTTCAGTCGAACCGTAGGAGCTGACTAAAGGAGAACGAAAAGCTTTTTGAATATGCCCTCTGGAAAGAATTCCCGGATTTTCATAGGTAAGAGTAATTACCGGTGGTTGAAAAACTTGCAGATTGTGCCGGTGAGCATATAGGGCGACCTTCGCCAGATATGATGGATTTGCCTCTAGAATAACAGGCTGGAATATCTCAAGCTCGCGAATGATCCGTTCGATTAGCTTGCCATCCCAAAGGGCCGGATTCATTTTTTCGTTGAGATATAAAAAACGGCCGAGGGTGCGTTCCTCCATGGTCAGTAAACTATTTTCAGAAAGGATACCTGTATTCATGGGGCTTGTCAGAATAGCTTCACGATGATTGCCTAATTTTAATGCCGCTGTATGAGAATTGTAGCGCCATGACGCGGCTTCCGACGCATCCCACCAAGGCTGATACCAAACATTTGTGACCCGCTCTTCAATTGTTCCGCTGGTATTGACGAGTTCGATTTCTCCGCTTTGCAGGACGGCGTTAATATCTGACCCATGGGGAATAAAATTACGCCAGGTGTGTTCCCGTAGATCACGTTTGGAAATGGCAGGCATTGCCTGAAAACGTTCGTCAACTGCAGCGGTTGGTCCCGGATCCAATACCTTCCACGCTTTATAAGCCGGCACATGGTTGATGGCGGTTTCCAAGGCCTTTGTTGATAGAAGATTATAATTTTCAGGAAAATGAGGAGATACTTTCATTATTAAAACTCTAGCACAGCTTCTGATTAATTATATCAGCGGCAACAACGCGGACATTTTCCATAGCCGTTGGAAGGTCAATCGTGCGCAGTTGCCGGTCTTTCATAACAATCTTGCCATTGATAATGCTGGTTTTTACATCCGCACCGCGGGCGGCATAGACAAGTTGAGAATAGCAATTATAAAGCGGGGTGAGGTGAGGTTGGTTCATATCCACCAAAATGATGTCGGCTTGTTTTCCTGTTTCGATAGAACCAATAAATTTTTCCATCCCCAGTACTTTTGCTCCGCCGGTCGTGGCCATCTTTAAAACTGTTTCCGCGCTCATCACGGTAGGGTCAAGTGATGTGACTTTGTGAATTTTTGCCGCCGTATCCATTTCCCGAAACATGTCCAGATCGTTATTACTGGCGGAACCATCCGTTCCCAATCCCACTTTGATGCCGTGTTTCAGCATTTCAGGGACAGGGGCGACGCCTGCCGCAAGCTTCATGGAGCTCTCGGGGTTATGTGAAACCCTGACGCCCAGATCAGCAAAAACAGCCATATCTTCTTTGGTAAGCCAATTACAATGAACGGCAACGGTTTGTTCGTCCAGAACACCCAGATCAAGCAGATGCCGAACAGGTTTTTTGCCGTAACGATTTAAGATAGTATCGATCTCATCTTTATTCTCGAGCAAATGCATCAGGTATAGAATACCGGCTTCGCGGGCAGCTTCCTTTATGTTGACAAGTGTTGCCGGAGAACATGTATAAGGAGAGTGACAGAAATAAGCCGGTGTAATCATCGGCGCATAAGACTGCCAGCGTGTCACAAAACGCTCAGCCACCGCCATCCTTTTCTCTAACTTGGGCTTATCCGGTGTGATAAAATCAGCGAAACCCTGCGAGACAATAGCGCGCATACCGGCGGCGCTGAGAGCTTCCGCGATGGCGTCTTCGAAGAAATAGCCATCGCAAAAAGTTGTCGTGCCGGAGAGAATCATTTCCGCCATGGCGAGTGTCGCTCCGTCATAAACCATTTTCTTATTGACGAAGCGTGCCTCCGCCGGGAAAATATGTCCGGTTAGCCACTCCATTAACGGCAGGTCATCAGCCATGCCCCGGAAACAGACCATCGGCAGATGCGTATGCGTATTGACTAAACCGGGCATAACGATGCAGCCGGACGCATCGATAGTGTCTTTAGTCTTGAGGGCGGCATATTCTTGATCGCTATTTCGTCCAACCGCGACAATGAGACCGTCTTTGATTCCGACTAACGAATCTTCGATAATTTCCATTTTGGCGGATATTGTCACAAGTGTTCCGCCGGTGATCGCCATATCCCAGTTATTTTCTTGCAAGTGTTCTTCCGTATTTAATCAATATCATTTTGTTGCCGGCGATACTGTAATGGTAGCCGTTTTGCTTCCGAAAAAATTACAGGTAGCGGTAACTTCCAGCTTATCTCCCGCCGTGGCCGGTACTTTGTAATTATAAGTAAAAGTTCCAGCGGGTTGGGAATCATATTTTTCGGTGCTTAATACAACCGAGTTTTTCTTAATTTCGACATTTTTGATGTAGTGAAAACCAGATGCTGAGGAGTTGTGAGTGATAGTGACGGCTAAATTTTGAGTTGACGCATTGTATTCCAATTTTACGTCCTGTGGTGCGTTGGCGTAAGAGACCTGTGGATAGAGAAAGAAAATCATTAAAACAAATAACAAAACGCTAAAAATACATGTCTGTCTTTTCATAATAACCCTCCTTAAATTTTAATTTCAATTCTAAAGGAATTTTTCGCCATGTTGGCGAAAATTCTCGGCAATGTAAGATTCGACCTAATTATGCGCTCTCCTAAAGGAAATGCGCTTCCGATCAATGCGCTGTTCCTTATAAGAACAAACTGCGCAGGCATGGTCAGAAAAAATCAACCGGGTAATTTTGCTTCCATCAATTCGTCGCCAATCAATCCCAATGCAATACTAAAGCCCACAGCTATTATTGTCAACATGGTGAATAATGCCATTACCGGTACGGATGACAACCGCAATGTAAAAGCAACGGCGGCAATAAGAATAGATGTAAACAGGAAGCTCAACCCGAATATAATTTTCTTTTTCAGAAAAGGCGTTGTCACCCTCCGGAATCTGGTTTTGCCGTCAACAAGTCCGGTTAGCAAGGCCAGAATAAGAGAAAATGAGAGAGCGGATGAAATCACTCGCATTGTGCAATTCAAGATTCCACTAATTTGAGGTGGCGCGACAAAAGATAAACCGGCCAGAACAAATAGAGTAAAGGCGAAAGATTGTGGAAAATGCACAATAATAGGATGAATATGCAGCCTCAGGATTTTGCGTCTCTTTTCCGTTACAGTGTCTGTATAAGATTCAAACATCTTTGCAGGCACACCACATGCCGGGCATACATCTTTTATCTTGCCCTCGCGGGTTACATAACCGCATGCTTTACATCTGATGAGGTTGACCATGAGAACATCTCCGTACTGTTTTTATGAGGTTTTATGATAATATATTTAAGCATCAAATGACAGTTAAAAAAATAAGTTGTTGAAAAGTTATTTTCAATTAGCTAATGTAAAGTATTCCAAAGTTGGAGGTATCTATGAGTGCGTTACTACTTGCCCGTATTCAATTCGCTTTTACGATAGGCTTCCATTTCCTTTTCCCGGCGATGACTTTGGGTACTGCCCTGATTATCCTCATATCCGAAACCCTATATCTCGCCAAAAAAGATGAAGTCTATAAAAAAATAACTGATTTTATGGCCAGACTGCTGGGACTTATTTTCGTGATAGGCGCGGCAACCGGAATTGTCATGGAATTTTCTTTCGGCACAAACTGGTCGGGATATTCCCGTGCGGTAGGAGATGTCTTCGGTCCGATACTCGCGGCTGAAGGCGTTATTGCTTTTTTTCTGGAATCGGTATTCATCGGAGTTCTTCTTTTCGCCAGAAACAAGGTTTCCCCGAAGGTTTACTGGCTGGCGGCTCTACTGGTTTTTGTTGGCGGTCACCTTTCCGCTTTCTGGATAGTGGTCGCCAATTCCTGGATGCAGACTCCCGCAGGCTACGCGATAAATGAAGCGGGGAAAATTGTTCTGACCAGTTTTACCGGCGCTGTTTTTAATCCATCAACAATCATCAGATTTTGTCATACCGTAATGGCTTCGTGGATGACCTGCGCGGTAATGTTGGCGGGCATAGCCGGATATTACGTTAGGAAAGGTTTGCACGGCGAAACGGCCAGAACAATGCTGAAAATCGGCATAATTCTCTTTGCCTTAACACCGTTTATTCAACTGGCAACAGGCCACATTCATGCGATTGAGGTAATCAATATGCAGCCGGAAAAAGCGGCCGCGTTTGAAGGGCATTTTTATACGGCCAAGGGCGCGCCGCTTTATGCTGTAGGATTTGTTGACGAGCAAAACGAAAAGACCTATGGAATTTACGCGCCAAAAGCTTTGAGCTTTTTATACAACTTTGACTGGAACTCGGAAATAAAAGGATTGAAAGATTTTCCCAAAGAAAACTGGCCGCCGGTTAACTTTGTGTTTCAGGCTTATCATATCATGGCGGGGATAGGCATACTTTTGATTGCGTTAGGATTACTGGGCGCTTATCTTCTTTGGACTAAAAAAATATATGAGAACAAATTATATCTTTTCATCCTGCCGTTTCTCATACCGCTGCCGCATATTGCACATGAGACAGGATGGATGGCGGCGGAAGTCGGGAGGCAGCCTTGGATAATTTATAAGCTTATGAAAACCGCCAACGCCGCGTCGGTAGTAGTTACCGCGGGTGAGATAGTATTCAGCCTGTTTATGTTTTTTATTATTTATCTGCTGTTGGCGGTGATGTTTATCAAACTGTTTGTAAAAATTGTTCAAAAAGGTCCGGCAGCATGATGCAAATGAAAAACATTAAAAAATTGGTGGCGTTTCTCATTGTACTGAGCATTACTTATATGGGGCTTGGTGTATCTGGTATTATTTTAGGCTTTCTGGAGGTTTAGGAAGAGGTATTATCACTAGAGGTATTCCTCCGTATTTTGTCCCCATCATAGGAATATGGATGGGCTGGAGTGGCTTGTGGAAAATTTTTAATGCAGGACAAGATTGGGATCGATCCGTTGGATATATGAAAATCGTTGGTGGCGCTGCCCTTATTATAATTACAAATTTATTCTTATATGTGTTGGCACGGTAAGTTGAGAGCCACTTTGGGTTAGAAATGGAATGGAGGAATAAATGGAAAACATACAAAACTTTCAAATACTCTGGTTTGTTCTTATTCTGATACTGTTTGTCGGCTACTCTCTTCTGGATGGATTTGATCTGGGCATAGGAGCGCTCCTGCCCTTCATCGCTAAGACAGAAGAGGAGAAGGATATCCTGATCAATTCCATCGGTCCTGTCTGGGACGGCAACGAAGTATGGCTGATCACCGGAGGCGGCGCGTTGTTCGCGGCTTTTCCCCACGCCTATGCTACGGCCTTTTCCGGCTTTTATCTGGCGATGATGCTTGTTTTGTTTGCCCTGATCTTTCGGGCTGTCTCGATGGAATTCCGCGTCAATGACGAAAATCGATCCTTGATCTGGGAGAAAGCGTTTATCGTAGGCAGTGGTCTTGCCGCGCTTTTATTTGGCGTAGCTTTGGGTAATGTTGTTTATGGAGTGCCGCTGGATAATAAAATGGAATTTACCGGCAGCTTTTTTACATTGCTGAGGCCGGTGCCTCTTTTATTCGGCGTCACGGGGCTTGCCGCGATTTGTTTGCAGGGCGCGTCTTACGCCGTAATGAAGACAGAAGGCGAATTACAAGAGCGATCTTTTCGCGCGGTCAGTATTTTAATGTGGATCAATCTTATAACCGCGATTACTTATTTTATGACAATGGCTTTGATTGTTCAAAGTCTCACGTCAAATTGGTTATTCTATATGGCTATTTTAGTCACGCTGCTGGGGCTTGCGGGAATATTCTTTTCTAGCAGGAAGAAAAATGATTCCGCCCTATTTTGGGAATCCTCATTTTCTTTTATCGGACTATGGCTTGCCGTGGCGGCGGTTCATTTTCCCAATCTGATCAAAGCAAGCAATGATCAAAATTTGAGCATAACTATTTTTAACAGTTCCACCGGATTACAAACGCTGAAGTTGATGAGCGTCATTGCCCTGATAGGAATGCCGGTAGTAATCGCCTATACCATCTTTGTTTACCGCATTTTTAAGGGGAAGACGAAATCCTCCGATCATTATTAACGCCAATTCGCGATTATTAAGGATGAGGATAAAACCAAGGTCAAGGTTTACTTAAAATTTTCATGATGGTCTCTATCAGTTTTTTTGTCCGTACCGGTTTGGGCAGGATATAGTTGTTCCCTATTTTACTTTCTTTGCTGTCAACAATATCATCATTACTGGCAAGGGCTGTAACAAAAAGTATCGGGATGTCTGCCGTAGCGGAATTTTCTTTTAATGAAGCCGCGACATCTTCGCCGGGCATGTCCGGCATGAACAGATCAAGCAGGATGATATCCGGATATTCATTTTTGGCCAGTTCTATTCCGTCATTGCCGTTTGTCGCGATAATCACATCGAACATTCCGTTCTGTACGAGGTTTTTCTGGACAAAATAACAAAAATCAACTTCATCATCAATAACCAATACTTTTATATTTTCTTTCATGTTACATCTCCTTTTCATCCGTCACTTTAATTGTTGGCTGGAGTTTTATAAAAAAAGTAGTCCCCTGATTTTTCCGGCTCTCAACATCGATGGTGCCGCTTAATCGTTCCATGATCATATGGGAAATGCTGAGGCCCAGACCCGTTCCTTCATTAGCTGGTTTGGTCGTAAAAAATGGCTCGAATATTTTCGGCAGTGCCTCCTCCGGGATTCCTTTTCCGGTATCTGATATTTCAACAACAATCATTTCATCGCCGATGCTGAAAAAATCAGCCCGCCGGTAACCGGTTTTATAGCCGACCTCAGTGACGAATTGTTTATGGGCACGAACCGTCAATATCTTTTCTTTGCAATCTTTCATGGCATCAACCGCATTATTGACAAGATTCAAAAAAACCTGTTCCAGCATATCATGATCACCGGCCACCTCCAACAATTCGTCATCATACTCGCGTCGTACGCTTACACCGTTTTTTAGAATCATTTGTTCTGCAAGGGTCAGTACGTTATCAAGCAATGGACAGAGGGGTAGTTGCGTGATCTTGTATACTGATTTTCTTGAAAATGCTAAAATGTTTTTGATAATATTATCGGCCCTGTTGACCGCATTAAAAATTTTTTCTATTGATTCACGGATATGGGAATTATCATCGGGAATATTGTTCTCCAGATAATCCAATCCCATATAAATAATTTCCAACGGATTCCTGATTTCATGTGCAATACCGGACGCCATCCGCCCGAGGGCGGCCATTTTATCCTTTTGTATTAATTGGTCCCGGGTCTTTATCAACAAATCAACAGTATCATTTAATTTTTTCTCTTTTTCGATCCTATCGGTGATATCTTTTGAAATAATGCAGACCGCAAGAACATCCCGGGTTGACGGATCTCTTATCGGGCTCAGCGTATTGGCAAACCATATGCCTTTATTTTTATCATAGGACTCATACTGCACCATGTCATTATTTTGACATACCGATCTCACATAGTTCAACGATTTTTCCGCTTCGGTTTCATCTTCGTTATAAATCTGTGAAATGGTCAAACCGGAAAGACTTTTTTCATCCGGGTATCCATAAAATTTGACGAGTTTTTGGTTGGCAAATAAAAACTTCCCGTCATTATCGACAATACACATCAACACATCGGTAGCTTGAACAATTTGCTCGTATCTTTCCCGGACTTCATTAATCCGTCTGTCTTTGTCTTTTAACCGGGTCGTTATGATATATCCGTAAAACATTGCAATGACAATAATAAACGGAATCCGGAGCAAATAGCTGATGGCTGCCGGACCTTCTAAAAATCCCTTTTGATATAACAGCCAACCGTAGATGACAGAAAAGATGATGGTGCTCATCATCAGGTATTCAAGGCGGGAGCTAATTGTCGCTAATAAGATAATAAAAAAATACATCAGGTATAAATCCGACCCGGCATATCCGGACAAATAAATACCGGCCGGCAGCAGAATGCTGTCACATAAAATAAATCCAAAGAAAATCTTATCGTCATAGAAATATTTTTCCGGAATTTGGGAAACAATAAGATTGGTCAGCAGATAAAAGGCAATGAAAGCATATCCATAGTTTTTCCATTCTGTGTTGGCGGATGGTGAAAAAAGAATAAAATAAGCGGTCGTAATAATGACCATCAGCCGAACAAGAAAAATTATATTTTTTCTGGGGAATGGCTTTGCCATCACTGCCTCTCTGATAAAGCATTGCTTTTTGAACGGTGAAATATAAGATAATATAAGCCTAATGGTTTTGTGTGTCAATGAAAAAAGGGGTTGCGCTGCCGGTCGTCGGCTTCATCAACGTTCAAAAAATCCTCCTTAGACCCTCCTTTAGGAAAGGAGGGTCTAAGGAAAAGATTACTTTTAGAAAATTCCCCCTTTTGTAAAGGGGGAGAAAGGGGGATTTGGCAGATTTGTACGCCTGCCCAAGCCGCTCTTCATTGCCCCACTGAAGCGGGACGGCTTCAAATCGGAATAGTATCAATTCGCGCTTATTGTGAAAACGCAGTTATGTTTTCGTTATCAACTGTGGATAACTTTCTGTAATCCACAAACCTCCGACGTCACAAAACATTCAAGATAACAAATGATACTAAATAGCTTGTTGCTCGTTTTTCATTGACATACGAAACAACATATTGTATTTTTCACATCTAAGGGATTTCTTATCAAAGATGCGGCTTTATTTAATATAGGAGATCTTGTACTTGAATAAAAAACGTTTTCTTTATTCATTACCGGTGATTCTTCTGCTGATCGTCGCTGTTGCCGGCTGGTTTACCACGGACTATCTTGGTAATAAAGCACGGCAGGATATTATCTCCGAAAGCCAAGCTTCAATATTAACCCTGTCCACTTATTTATCCTCTACATTCACAACCATTGAAGGGCTCGTTAAATCCCTGGCAGGTTCTCCCTTTATAGCTCCCGCACTGCTGTCTAAACGTGATCAAGATATCGAAAATGCCAATAGCGCATTAGACAGATATAATTCTTCTATGAATGCTTCCGTGACATACCTGATGGATGCCAATGGCATGACTGCGGCATCCTCCAACCGGAAAGATCCGGACAGCTTTGTTGGAAAATCCTATCGTTTTCGTCCTTATTTTCAGGAAGCAGCCAAGGGTCAACCCTATCACTATTTTGCAATGGGCATTACTTCCAAAAAGAGGGGTTTCTATGCCAGTTACCCTGTTCAGAATCAGCTGGGTAAAGTAATTGGCGTGGTCACGATGAAAAAGGATATTGATGATATGGCAATCTTTTTCAGAAAATACCCCTTTTGCTTCCTCATCAACCCGGACGGCATTATTTTTCTGTCCAGCAAACCGGAAATGGTTCTAAAAAGTTTCTGGCCGCTGGACAAAACCACACAACAAAAATTGATTACTTCCCAGCAATTCAGCAATAAACCCTTCGGAGCTGTTACCCAAAAGGAAATTGTTAATGGCACGGAAGTAACTTTAGAAGGGAAGGATTATTTCGTCTCCAGAAAAGTGATTGACAGCGGTGGATGGTCTATAGTGCTGCTGACCTCGACAGATCGTATCTGGATTTACAGATTGACCGGTATTCTGGCAACGTTTTTCGTATGCTTTTTAATTATGATCTTTTCAGGCATTTTATATTTTACAAACCGATCCAATGAGGCCATTCGGCAAAGTGAGGAGAAATACCGAACCATTCTTGTAGACATCCAAGAGGGCTATTTTGAGGTTGATTTTGCCGGTAACTTTACTTTCTTCAACGATTCATTACGCCGATTCCTTGGCTACTCAAAAGAGGAATTGATGGGCATGAATAACCTTCAATATACAGACAAAGAGCACTCAAAAAAACTTTTTCAAGCGTATAATAAAGTTTACACAACAGGAGAACCCAACAATGGATTCAGCTGGCAGATCACAAGAAAAGACGGTGCTAAAAGATATATTGAAGGATCTATATCGCTACTAAAAGATTCATCAGGTAAACAAAAAGGGTTTAGAGGAATTGCACGCGACGTTACCGAGCGCAAGAAGGCTGAAGAAGAACTTAAAAAAGAACAGTTGTTCAACACGGCTATTCTCGACAGCGTTCCGGGCATCCTTTACCTCTATGATGAAACCGGCCATTTAGTTCACTGGAATAAACAAAATGAAGAGGTAACAGGTTATTCCAGCGAAGAACTCAAAGGCATGCATGTGCTTGATTGGTTTGGCGGAGTAGAACCCGATACATCAAATATCATAAATAGCATAGAAGCTGTGATGAAGAATGGGCACTCCATGATCGAGGCCCGTATTATCAATAAGAGCGGGCATGCTATTCCCATGATTTTGACCGGAGTCAAACTTGCCATTGACGGCAAGGACCATCTTCTTGGTATAGGCATTGACATCACCGACCGCAAAAAAGCGGAGCAGGAACTGCAAGAGAGCGAAAAATACTTTAAGGAGATTACAGAAAACTCTTCAGACATCATTGTCATTACGGATAAAAACGGAGACATAAAATATTGCAGCCGTTCTATCGAGCGTTATACAGGATACAAGCCTGATGAACTAATCGGTAGAGTTGTGCTCACGCTTATTCATCCGGATGACAAAAAACGTGCTGTCGGTGATTTCAGCAAGGCTATTCTGGCAAAAGATTCTGCGATCCCCAATGCATTCCGCATAGTGCGTAAAGATGGTGCGGAGCGTTATTTTGAAGGGCTGGGAAAAAATCTCTTGGATAATCCAGCTGTCGAAGGTTTTATCATGAATGTCCGCGATGTAACCGAACGTAAACAGACAGATGAGGAACTGAAACAGACCCTTGAAAGTCTCAGAAAGTCTGTCGGCGCGACCATCCAAGTCATGGTATCCGCTATAGAGATGAGAGATCCCTATACAGCCGGTCATCAGATCAGAACAGCTGATCTTGCCAGGGCTATTGCCACGGAGATGGGATTGCCCAAAGATAAAATTGATGGAATCCGCATGGTAGGTTCTATTCATGACATCGGGAAATTATCGATCCCCGCGGAAATATTGTCAAAGCCTACCAAACTGACAGACATCGAATTTTCCCTGATTAAAGAACACTCCCATAGCGGATACGAGATGCTGAAGAATGTGGAATCTCCCTGGCCGCTGGCACAAATCGTTTATCAGCACCATGAACGGATGGACGGTTCAGGCTATCCAAGAAATCTGAAAGGGGATGAAATTCTTATAGAGGCACGCATTATGGCTGTGGCCGACGTGGTGGAGGCTATGGCTTCGCATCGTCCCTATCGTCCCGGCTTGGGAATCGATGCGGCACTGGCCGAAATCGAAAAGAATAAGGGAACCCATTACGATAATACTGTCGCAGATGCCTGTCTGAGATTATTTC
>PLGI01000014.1 GCA_003139775.1 Syntrophaceae bacterium
TTTGGATTGACGCTTATTCGTAAGCTATACACTATAATGGTCATAACTTTGTCGGATTGTTTTCCCGTTGGGCAGAATACTTCTCAAGCTTCTCCATAAACAACAAATGGTCAACTAAACCTTTCATCTTGTATCTCGGTGAAGTTTTTCCTTCTATTAGAATTTCCATTTTTTTAAGAATTTTAAAAGTATTGAGAAGGTCAAGCAACGGAGTGTCGTCAAGATTTTTTAAGTCTACCTCTTCCAGGATTCGGGCTTGGAGTCCGGTCAATTGCAATCCTTGAAGCTGGCGATATTTTGAGAGGATACCTTTTTCATGGTGTAGCGCGGCAAGACGCCGGGAAAGGGTTGTCTCTGAGATTTGCATTTCCTCAGAAATCTCCTTCAAACTTTTCCCCTCTCCTCTCATTTTCAGAAGGGCTATTTCATCAATTTGTTTTTTTGTCCCGCCCATTTGTTTAATCCTCTATGATATTAATGATGGAAATAATGTGTGCGTTTTGGGACATAATTTTTCTCTCTGCCTTAAAACGTAACATCTTCTCTTTTCCCATCTGCTTTTCTTATGTAGGCAGATGAGATATTTCTTTTCTTTAAAATTACATTGGGATGATTGTTTAAATGTAGTTTGTTGATGATTATTTGTTCGTACTTAGTCAGATTGTCTTCAATGAACCATGACCTTCTTTGTTTTAGGTCAAGGTAAAGTCTATTCCTTTCATGCTCATCGCTACACTCTAGATAAAGTTCACTTCCGATTTTCAATTCTAACGCTTTGTCCAAAATCGTCTTAGTGTCTGCTGTAATCTCTTTCATAATTTCCTCCAGTAAATAATTTTTATTATCAGCTGAGTCGTTCTCAGACATCGGGTTACATTGTGACCTTTCTGGCTCATGAAACACAATTTGCTGAGAACTTGTTTAGCTATTTTGTTTGTAGATAAAATCTTATTCAGTTGAATTCGTTTGCAGTTGATAAGCAACATTTCCCCTTTCATTAGATAAATTCGTAAATTCGTTAATTCGTAATGAATAAATGGTTTTCGGTTTTGGCCCGGACGATTTCTCCTGCCTACAATCGACAAGATTTAAATCTTTAAGTTTTTGTAAGGTATTATTCATTATTTCAGCTGCCATATTATTTCCAAAGGTCTGATGCAGTTCTGTTTTGGTCTTTTCGCCAGAGCGAAGACTAGTAACAATCTTTTCAAAGGGTGAGCTTTCATCATGTCTTGAGAAAATATATTTAGCTGAAGCCTCCGCGTATTCCCAAAAAGCAAGGGCCGCTTTAAGGTGAGGTGTATCAATATTATATTTGTTATCAATGAGGGCATATGTAATGGCTAATCTCATTATCTGCGCCTCAGCCCGATTGATAACGCTACCAATAAGACCCGGATGGTCCTTTGATATTTCAGGGTATAAATTATCCCATAAGTCAGAAGCAGTATTTGTCATCTCCATTTTAGTAGCTCCGGAGATTCTTTGAATAATGTTTATTATCAGGCTTTGAATGGCTGCAAGTTCTCCTGTCGGCATAGGGGTGGGATTCGGTATAAGCTTTGATCGTTTAGAACATATCCATAGAAATCTATTTGCCAAACCATTATGTAGCTCTATAGCTTTGAGACTGCCTTTGAGTTCCTCTATTGTTATATGAGTAACAATTCCTACATGGGCACTTGTCACCTTAATACGGTCATTTTTTGTCAGAGGTTCAATATCACCAGTATCCCACAACTTTCTGATAGTGGTGCTTAAAGTGTTTCCATGACGTTCTGTACTTTTTAATGCTGCTGCAAGTTCTTCGTCTAGTATGAAAAGACGCTTTTGTATATCCGCCCCCGTATTCTGATCACTGACTTGCCAAAGTAGCCCTTCACCTGATGACAATGGACCAGGGCTTGTTTTTGCGGGGGTATATAATGATCCATTTATATCAAACGAATTTGACGAATTTACGAATTTATCCGAAATATTGGAAAACAGCCTATCCACTGGTCTGGCACTTGTTCCCTTCCTCGCCTTTGATGTGGCGCCCACGATTGCCGCAAATAATCTGGCGTTGTGCTTTGTGTCACCGATCATCAAATAGGGGTTAGAGCCGATTTCAACACCAAACCTGACAAGAAAGGTTGCAAGAACTGCTGCGGGGTCTGCCTCGCTCTTTCTTGTAGCCAGTGAAACGAAGTTGCCAACAATCCCCGGCATGGCGATATCGCTTAATACAGGCCATTTTTCGTTTAATTTCTCATCATCAGAATTCCGCATTATTCAAAAACCTTTGATCTGTTTTCCAGCCATTCAACAATCGATTGAACCGAATAGGCAATTTTCCTGCCTACCTTAACTCGTCCCTTTGGTCCAAGTCCTTGACAATCAAGATTCGCAAGGTATTTGATGCTAATCATTCCTCCTGTGAATTTCTCAACTTCCTGACGCGCCACGTACGGTGAAGGCCATTTTTTTGCTAATGATGAAAAATCTGGTTTTTGTTCAGTCATAATAAAATCTCCTTTAAAAATGGAAAAACCACCAAAAACGTGATTCTTCGAATAAGAACCCACGGGAATGGTGGTTTTTTAAATTGTAATTTTACATTACCACATCATTACAAAAATGTCAATGAAAATATAATAGATTCAACCATTTATATTATAGTTAAAGATTATTTTAGATGTTAAATTTCGTATTGGAAATGAACGATTGAGGTAAAAAGGAAGACCTATAATTTTAGTATAATATACTTGATAAACCCAAGCCGATTGTTATTTTTCTTGTTTGTGTAAATCTTTCATGATTATCTCTTTTTCTATACCTCCCATTCATAAAAGAAATCATTTTCAATGGCTTCCTTTAATGGCATCACAGTACCTTCATTATCACCAGGCCCGGCGACAATAACCATCGGATTGTTTTTGTCAGTTCGCGTCTGATTAATAATGTGCGCATATTCTTTGGCATGATCGTAAGTGCTAAATGTTTCCATGGTTACCTCCTCTCATTTATTTTATTATATGTTTTCATTCTCTAAATCAACCAAAAGTTCTGTTGTTAAACTTTTTTCCAAATTCCTAACGGCATTCTGAAGGGTATTTTGACCAAGATGAGAATAACGCTCTGTCATAGCAAGTGTACTGTGGCCCATGAGTTCCTTGACTGTGTAAAGGTCAGTTCCATTTTCAACAAGCCAAGACGCGAATGTGTGTCTTAAGGTGTGGAATACAACCTGCTGACGGGGGTCTGAAATGCCGTTGTTAAATCCCAACTCATTTACAGCACGTTGAAAGGCATTCGAGATTCTTTTCATTTTGTTATCGTCCCTGTCGGGAAAGACAAGATCATCATGTTTCGCATCATCAGGTTTTTCAATAACACCCTTAACATTTTCAGTCATGAAGGCCATTCTGGTTTTGCCGCTTTTTGAATCTCTTAAGGTTAATATCCCTCGCTCAAGGTCAACATCACCCCAGGTTAAATTAAATATTTCACCAGCCCTTAAACCACAATGAAGCGATAATAAGGCCATGTCATAGAGTTGTACGCTGCGGTTTATTAAATTTTTAAGAAGTCTGTCAGCTTCTTCTCTGGTAAGAAACCGAAGCCGCCTGTTATCAATTTTCGGTACCTTTACCTGTTTGGTCGGTGAATCGGTATTAACTAAACCATCACGTTTAGCCAAGTTCCATACTTGCCTTACAGTTGCAAAAGCGTACTGTATTGTTCGCGGTGCCATTTTCGCGGTTAGCATATTCTTTTTGATTTTTTCTATATGAAACGGAGAAATATTTTTAAATGATACTTCGCCTAAGACTGGTTTAATCCAGTGTTCAAAATTCTGTAATTCCCTTTTATGGCTTTCGAGTTTTTTACTTCCTCTAGAGATAGGGGCGTATGTTTCTGAAAAATAATCTTGAAAGGTGATGTTTTCTTTTTCAAGACGTTCGTTGTTCTGCTTTTCCTTTTCTTTTCTTAAACGTTCTATCTCTCGCTTTTCGGTAAGTCTTGTTGGGCCTTCACCCGTTGTGTGTGCTTTCTTCAGTTCCGCCAGAGCTAGTGCTGCTTTTTCAGCAGTCCATTTTTCAGATGACCAACCAAGACCTTCTTCTTTGCGTTTGCCTTCTGCCTGGTAACGTATAGCAAAATATTTGTCTGGCTTGTTTGCGTATTTTCTAGTCGGATGTACTCTGTATCTGATACCCGGAAATTTGGTCGAAATCCATTTGTAGGCCATATCTAGTCCCCACCGTGTCCCCACTTTTTTGTTTATTTTGTGGGTTTTTATGTGACGTCATGGGAATATTAATAACACATAATATATTGAATTGTCAACATATATTTTATTTTATGTGATATTATGGGAATATAACAGGAAGGGATTCCTAATCCGTGTGCCGCGCGTTCGACTCGCGCCAGGGGCACCAATGAAATCAAGTAGTTAGCTATCAACAACCAACCCTTGTCCCCCTCCATTGCTAACCTATAGCTAACCTTTTTATGATTTTTCGTGATCTCTGGTGAGGTTTGAACAATCATGAATCTTAATAAAGAATTGCTGAAAACGTTCCGACCTATAGTTGACTTGATAAACCATGTTCATTAAGTCTTGTTTCAATTATTGCTTTCATCTACGAGCCAATAGGTTCATAAAATGGGGATCCCCTCATTTTCCTTTTCATTGCTTTATTATGCCAACTCTCTTTATGTTTAGAAAACAATACAAACAATTATGATCACAGAAATTGTAAATTTCAACAACTAAAGGATAGGCGCAATATGGCCATTCAGGCGTTATTAGTATACTCATAATCTATGTAAGGCTAAATCCTTGAT
>PLGI01000006.1 GCA_003139775.1 Syntrophaceae bacterium
TGGTGCCGAAGCCGGGATTTGAACCCGGACAGGCGTACACCCACTAGACCCTGAATGTACACAAGGGGAGATACAGGGATAAGGCGGGATAATGAAAGAAGTCAACACTTCAAGTAGTTATCCCGTTTTTTTAATTTCGGGTAATAGGAGGAAAAGTGGGGAAACGTAGGGTTATTTTCTGCGAAGTGTTGACCAAGTGTTGACTAAAAATGTGTAGAGGAGAAGGGGACACCGGAACCACTCCCCATGATTTCAGTAAGGCAGTATTTCGGTTAAGACAGTTACAATTTAGATACACGCTATTTGGAAAAAGTAAGCCATGATTTATGCAAAAAAAATTAAAGTTAATTTGGTTAAATTAACTATTGGGGAGGTAAACGTATGGGACAAAGAAAGGTTGATGACAACATCGTTTTGCAGCTTCTACGTGAAGGAAAAAGTCAAAAACAGATAGCTGAGCATTTCAACGTTTCACCAGTAGCTATCTGCAAGAGACTAAAGAAGATATTGCCTAAACCCAAGAGCTTGGGTAATCTCACGCCAAAGGAGCAGAAGTTTGCCATGGCTGTTGCGGAGGGGAAGAGTAGAACCCAAGCCGCTTTGGATAGTTTTGACGTTTCAACAAGAGCAAGCGCGAAAGCAATGCAAAACGCTTTAATGCAGAAAGATGACGTAAAGATTGCCATAGCCGAATTGATGGAGATTTACGGCCTTACAAGAGGCTACAGGATAAGCAAGCTAAAATCGCATGTTGATCACGTAGACCCAAATATATCATTGAAGGCCATTGATCAGACCTGGAAACTTGACGGAAGCTACAGCCCTGAGAAGCCAACCGCTATCGTCGACATCCGGGCGCTGGTGCTTCAGTGCGAAGCTCGGGAAAAAGAATTGGATGAACGATTGAACGCTGAGACTGCCCGCTTGATAGAGGCAAAAGAGAGTGAGCAGCCTGAATGATTTGGGGGTATGTTTGGTGGTATGCGGAAAATCTACCGGGGATCTCTGTGGGCTCCAAATTAAATTACACCGGACAATCTTGCGGTCTTCCAGTTATTGCCGGACGCGGAATTAATGGTGGTTGGTATGCGTGTGAGGCTCAAGCTGCTGAAGAAGATATGGAAGAATCAGGATCAACAGAGAAGGAAGACACTTAAACAACAAGGGGGCTCAAGAAGTAATGATAAACATGATTCTACTTTACAGTCGGGGTAGTGTAATGATACCGGCCATCAAAGTAAAATCCAACTTCTCCTTTTACTCTGTTTTCAGAATACAACCTATCGTCTCCTTTTTGATGATAAACTGTACCCGTTCTTGTGTCTAATAACTGATAGCCCCAAGTTTGAGCATCAGCTGCTAGTCCCTGGAATCTTCCATTCTGTGAATTAAAATAATAAACTACCAGAAAAGCTAACCCGATCAATAATAATCCGATTTTAAAATATTTATCTAATCTCATTTTGTATCCTCCTTGTTGCTAGCCCCTCACTGTCCCCGCCCTATGCATTCGACTCTTAACCCTTAAAAAGCTTTCTGTAAAAGTTTCTCTTTTTTTTGCTTTTCTGTATCGCTTTTTAACATTAATTTTTCCATTTCTCTAAAACCAAGCCCGATATGGCGATACCATATTTTATTGATAATGTTGTGAGTTTTACCATACTCAAGACCAATCTCTGTTTCATCACGAGTGTCTTTATTTATTGTCCAAAACACACAATCTCCACCATCTTTACCGTATTGTTTTATAGTTGTATTAAATTTGTCTGTTTCGACTTTATCGTGTTTACCGTATTTTTTTGTAAGCATCGTAAAATAGTCCGTTTTGATTTTTTTTGATCCAAATGTATAAATAACTTGTTCTAGTTTATCATCAACAAACTTGAACTCAGCCTTTATTACGTCATCAATTCCGATACAGCCTATAGTTCCAACACGAGGAAACACAATATAGTCATCGAAGTCTTCAACTTTAAACCAATTCCATTTATTAGCGTTTGCAATTTGAATAAAATCCTTAGATGTTGAATATCCAAGAGCGAGGTCTAGCAATTTAATTATTTCTTTAGCCGGTTGTTTTATGGCTATCTGTATGCTAGCGGAAGGGCGGACAAGAAAGACGCATTCCCCTTTGCTTTTATTACAGTCTAGTTTATATGTTGGAAACAATGAGGCTCCCCAATAATATATTTCAGAACCGTCTTTGCTAATTGAGCCCGTAGGTTCAATGCCAATACTGTTTTTGTAGTATGTAAGTTCATTAGTAAAATCTGTTGACTTTGAATACATAGTAATTGCTAGCAATCTATTATTTGTGAACACTAACTGAGAAAATATACCATCAAGTTTTAAATAAAAAAAACAGTCGGTTGCATTTGATTCTGTCTGTTCGCACTTCAAATCTTTTTGGTCTATGTTTAGTTTCTGAGGTGAACTACCCCATTCAATGCCATCTACAGGAAACCCTTTTAACTTTATGGTGAAGTCGTTATCACCGAACAATTCTTCCGTTGACAAAATTTCTCCGCCCTGTTGTGGTTTCCCAATCGGTTCAAAGGTTCCTATGTTTGCTTTAGGTTTATCTAGTTCGATAGAACCAGCTTCAACTATTTGCGGCTCATCATCTGAGTAAGCATTCACATTAGTAGTAATACCAAGAACTAATAAAAATATAATAATCAACCTTTTCATATTTTCTCCCATTAAAAACACAAAACCCCATTTCCTATGACAGGTAGATGGGGTATGATAATCAATCCATTCATAACAGCCTATTTGAACATTCCGAAGGGTTTATGGTTTTATCTGTTCTATAAATTGCAAAAGGAAATTTACTTTCTGTAATCAGCAGATGATCCATTTATAAATGCTTTGTTGTCAATAGTCAACAGAATCTTCCTCTCGCTTCTGTTAAGTTCCTTTCATAGGAGGCGAACTTGACAATCGAAGAGGCATTTGGGGAAGTAATCAGGGAACTCAGGAAGGCAAATAAAATCTCTCAAGAGAAACTTGCCGAGGTAAGCAAACTCGATCGGAGTTTCATTTCACTCTTGGAATGTGGCCGTAAGCAACCTTCATTGATCACGATTTTTCAACTCGCAAAAGCCTTCAATCTTTCTGCATCAAAAATCCTGTCGCTTGTTGAAAAAAAAATCAAAAAATAGACAAGAACCAAAAATAATTCGAAACTAGGCAGAAGGCGGTAGGGTGACTAACCGGAAGATGGCGATTTATATTTTTGTTTGTTACAGTAGAGTAGAGA
>PLGI01000037.1:0-4206 GCA_003139775.1 Syntrophaceae bacterium
CAAAAAAGGTTGGAGGGCGCATGTATTGAAATGAAAGGTCTATCATGAATCATTTGGAACAGTTGGTTTCTGAGTGGTATGAGTATCGTGGCTATTTCGTTCGACGAAACGTTTGGGTGGGCAAACGTATAGATGGTGGATGGGAGTGTGAATTGGATGTGGTGGCATTCCATCCAGAGAAGAAACATCTTGTCCAGATTGAACCTTCCCTGGACTCCTATTCTTGGGAGAAACGAGAACAAAGATACCGTAAGAAATTCGAGGCTGGTCGTAAGTATATTCCTCAGTTATTTGCAGGCATCGACCTTCCAGATCACATTGACCAAATAGCTCTATTTGGTCTGGGTAGTCGTGCCAAACACCCTACTCTTGCGGGAGGCCATGTATGGCTTATGTCTGATTTGTTGGCTGAAATCACAAAGGTTCTTCGCCCTCTGCGTGTGGAGAGGGCAGCAGTTTCAGAACAGTATCCACTGCTGAGAACCATACAATTTATGTGTCAGCATGAAGGAATATTGTTTGGTCGGTAATGTTATGCATAAAGGTGGGTAGGATGGTCCAGAAATTGATCTTTGACGAAGCTGCAATCAAACTTGTAACAGCGAAGATGCCAGGAAGTCCTATCTTTATGGGTCCAGGCGGTAACTTGCTCACACCAGGTATTGTGGATCTGATTGGCGAAGAAGGAGCATCGGACCGATGGCAACCCGGTAACTTGCGTACCAAACAGCTGGTCCTCGGAGGAGAGGCGTGTCGAGACGTGCTCTTTTATTTGAATCAATTTCTTGATCCTAACACCCGAAGACGCTCGATGAATAGATTGGCAGTGCCACTATGCAACTTGATGGATGTTGTTGCAAAGCTTCTTGCAGAGCTGAACGATAAAGAATCTCATCAGATTCGTAAATCTTCTTGGCCGCTTCAAGATCGTGATACCTACCAAGAGTTAGCAAAGCGCATTAAAAAGATGAGATTTCGCAGTCCCGTACGACACGTCCGTAATAAGTTGGCAGCACATTTAGACCCGGTTGCCTTTGTTGAACGTACTCCACGCCTCAATCCAGATGATGTCCTTAGGCCATTGGGCGATTCAGTGGTGCTACTCATGCTCTCGATGAACTACCCATCCCACTGGTTCTGCTGGATTCGACACATCGGCGTTCTTGAGGACGGAAAGCATTGCGCAGTAGAAACAATGTTTTCGTACCCACTGTGCGTTCGATGGATTACCGATCTGGATGGTCATGTGAAAGATGTGGGACCACTGGTGCTGGCAGCGGATCCTCGACACGAAGTTATGGCACAGATCATGGAAGCAATATCCGGGTACAACAGTATGGTTAAAGCTGTCAATAGTGGGTTGCCGCAAATCTACACTATACCGAAAGATGAGTTGCGCAAAGCTGAGCAGGAGGCACTGAGCTCCGAGGAGAATACAGCAACTAGGAACCACGAGCACTTAGAGGAATAGAAGGACGAGGAGCCATCCTGACCAAATGTTCCAGCCTACACGCTACGCGTGCGGCTGACCCTTTGATTGTACCTTTTAGGTCGTAATCCTCAATTCTCACAATTGCCTTCAACTGAATAATTGTAACAAATAATCGACTTCTTCCTGTAAGAGAGCGCATCTCTATATTTTCTGTTTATATGATGTTTAAATAGTTAATCAATTTTTTAAAATAATTGACATACAAACACAAATTCTCTATATTTTCTTTATAAGAAAACAATTTCTAATCAGTGAGGTCGATTATGCGTAAGATATTAATGTTTGTCTTGGTTGTTACCTCGCTTGTCTATTTCAATGCCTATGCAGAAGTGCCTGATGCCGTCAGGGCAAACAGAAGTGCTGTGGTCACGATCTACATTTATGAAAACAACAAACAAGTAGCTTCGGGCAGTGGCTTCATTATGGACGCTAGCGGGAAAGTGGTAACGAACGCCCATGTAATATCGGAGTTAAATAAGGGGAAAGAGAGAACATTGCTTGTAAAGATGGATAACGGGAGTTGGTTGATGCCAGGCGATTTCCTTGCCTATGATGCGGACATGGACGTTGCTATATTTTCTGTCAGCGCAAGAAATCTACCTTTTGTGAGGCTTGCCAGAAACTATGTCCCGAAAGAGGGTGAGGACATCTATGTCATTGGTAGCCCGATGGGTCTCGAGACGAGCTTTTCAAGCGGAATTATCAGTGGTGTTCGAGGTAGTGACAGTTTTCTTCAGATCACAGCGCCCATATCTCCTGGCAGCAGCGGAAGCCCCGTTTTTAATGCCGCAGGGGAAGTCATTGGTGTCGCCACCATGATCATGAAGGAATCACAAAACCTCAACTTTGCTGTGCCTATTAAGTACGTTTATTTGCTGTCTGAAAGAAAGAAGGAAGAAAGACCGTCTTCTATTGCGTCTGCTACATCGGCAGGTCAATCCGCAAAGGTACTCGATAAGGAAAAAGAGCAGGCCACGTCAGTTAATTCCAGTATTGAAATAACCAAGTTGTATCAACGTTTGTCTGAACTGGTTCATAAAGGGAACTATGAGGAAGCTGCTGATATTGCAACACAGGCCCTGGAAAAAAACCAGGATCGTGCAATATATAGTATCCGTGGAGCAATATATGTGGATTGGATAACTGCCCTTAAAAAAGTAAATTCTGAAGATCCCATGATCATCAATCTTCGTGACAAGGCTGTAATAGATTTGAACAAGGCTATAGAGTTGCTGCCCAATAACGCTAATGATCACTATCAGCTAGCCCAGGTTATGCATGAAAATTCTGGGCAGGAGCTGGAATATCCCTGGTTTGAAGAAGATCAGGGGAAACTTGCCGAATATTATCAAAAAAGAAGATCTTACAATGTAGATATTTTGATGCATTTAACCAAGGCAATCTCTCTTGATCCGGCAAATGCTGAATATTACCGGTTGCGCAGCGTTGTTTACAGTACCCAGAATGACAATAATATGGCAATTGAGGACATGTCTTCCGCTATATCCCTAAATCCAAAGTCGGCTCAGTATTATTTCCGCAGGGGATATTTATACTGCACAACCAAGCAGAAAGTTTTGGCTAGAAGGGATTACATCAAGGCCATGGACATCAGTGGAAAAAATGAATTTTCTAACTGTTTTGATGCACGTGAAAAAGTGGACATATATTCAGAGTTGATCATGAGACACAAAGATAATTCTAACTTTTATTTCAGTCGAGCAGACGCTTTGAATGATCTGAACCAAAATGAAAAGGCACTTACCGATATCAACATATCCATTAAAATAAAGAAGAAGTCTTCCAACGTCCGCTTGAGGGGTATTATATATGATGATTCTGGTAAATATCAGAACGCTATCAATGATTATTCCGCCATACTGTCCGGCAATCTCGAAGGCAGTTATAACCGCTATGATTTATTACGGAGACGATCGATTAGCTATTACAGGATGGGCAATATAGGCGAGGCGTTTACTGACATGGATAGTTCATGTAAGGTAAAAAGCAACAGTTATGCATTTGGTGAGGATTCTTGCGAGATGGCAGAATTTTTACGAAAGGAATTGTTACGAGGTAAAAAGTGGGTAATGCTGAGCGGCCCTTCATTATATAATCGTGATGTCACCAAGTCGTTCTATTATGATCGAACTTCTATCCAGAAAAAGCCAAACGGTAATTATTTATCTTGGTTCCGATTAGAGGAATCCAAAGATAGCAAGATAGAAAACCTAAAAAAATCAGGACTTGAGTCTAGCACAAGCAAATACGATAATTACAGTCACGAATTGGTACTGTGGGAATTTAATTGTTCAAATATGTCTATTGGCTATGTATCCTATGTTGATTATGATACGGAAGGTAACATCATTGATAGTTATTCAAGTGATGTTGTTAAATTAGAACCTTTTGTACCTGAATCTTATGGCGATATTGCTTATAAAACCATATGCAAGGGAGATAATGCCAAGGATAAATCAGTTAAAAAAAAGAAAAAGAAATAAATGCTAACGGTTATGATTGCAAATAATGTATTTCTTTTTCTAGTATTATTCACCAACAAATTTTCAAAATGTAAAGTTGGAGAATAAATTTCCTGAACCATTCAACCTTAAATGAGGGTAGTATGGACTAATTATAAACCCCGTTTCTTAAAAGAGAGCGGGGTTTTGTTTTATCATAATATTTTTCTATTTAAGGAGGATAAAATGAAG
>PLGI01000037.1:4228-6182 GCA_003139775.1 Syntrophaceae bacterium
CAAATATTTACGATCTTAATTTGGGGTTCAGACAGAAGTAAATTCCCCGGTGCTCCTGAAAATTATTACAGCAATAAAAGAATATGTGTATCAGGCAAAATCCAACAATATAAAGGAACGCCGGAAATAGTTGCAAGAAGTGTTAATCAAATAAGTGAAGAAAAATGAGATCACTACTTTTAAAACGCTCTATCGGGCTTTTAACCTTTCTAAGTCTATGCCTTTGCGCCACACCTTCTTACTCATGGCATGATCAAACACACCTCGCAATAGCAAAAGCGGCAGGATACAAGTATTGGTATAATGCAACCGGCGCAGATATGACCAAAATCAAGGCCGGTGACTTGGAAGCACTAAATCACTATTTCGACAATTCTGAAAATGTCGGTGTCACGGAAAAGTTAATATTTGATCAAGTTAAACATTATAATGATCCAAATGATAAAGAAGGACACCTTTATGGAGCGATAATCGCCTCTCTTAGAGACTATAGGCAGGTAAAGTCAACAGGGAAGTATGCTGAGTACCATATGGGATTTGCCGCTCATTACATTGGTGATCTCAGTCAACCCCTTCACAATACAACGTATGATGGCTTTAATAAAACTCATCATAATGATAATGACGGCATTGTCGAAAATGAAGTCCTTGATAAATTGGCTGAAATTGAAAAGCATATGTACAAAATAACTTTGCGGCCAGATCATTTTGAAGAAGACTTGGCAAAAGAAATTGCGAGAATAGCTAATATCTCCAGGCAACTCGGTTTAAAACTTCGGACTGAAAACAGAAACATGACAAAAGAAGAAGCTTATGTACAATTAGGGCATAGTGCATCTTTGCTTAGGGCTGTGATAGCAGGATTGATTTAAAAATGACTGGTACTATTGTAATATTCAAATTATCGGGTAAAGGAAGTTCTTATCAATTCTATAGGTATGAATGGAGGGGTTATGGGAACCATATCTGAATTAATCAGCGTCCTTGATACTAACCACGCAAACATAATTATTGATAGTTCATTATATGATATGGAAGCTATCAACGCCGCTTGCTATGCTTTTACAAACAACTACCACATTATTGTAACACGTAAGGATGATAAGTCTGTTACTGTCATATTCGAATTAAAAGACAAAATTTCTCAAAGAAATATTCCCGAAGATATCAAAGATTTCATAAATACAGTTATCGACCACCAAGTCAGATTACAGCTCGACCGAGTAAACGGTAAGATACGAGACCTGATTGTTAAACATGCATTCTCACCTATTGACCTCAAAAAGGAAATAGAATCTTGTGAGCAATAAGGAACTGCACTTACTGCCATTCCAATTCTCTCGCTTTGGCAGCGATGATTACTTGCTAGTCAACGAAAGCGGAGAATATATCTTCATCAGCGAAGACGATTTCCACAAGTTAATACAGGGCGACCTGACCCCCGAATCTCCCTACTACTATGACTTGAAAAGCAGGCATTTCATCAATACAGAACATTTGCCGGAAACACTGGAGATGGTTTCCGCAAAGTATAGAACTAGAAAAAGATTTATTTCAGATTTTACTTCCCTTCACATGATGGTCATCACCCTGAAGTGTACCAACAAATGTGCATACTGCCAAGTGAGTGCTGAAGGGGACGACGCGAAGGGCTTCGACATGTCACCTGAAGTGGCTCGTCGTGTTGTTGACTATATATTCAAGTCTCCTCCCTCCTCTATAAAGATAGAGTTCCAAGGCGGTGAGCCTACCCTTAACTGGGAGACGCTGACAGAGACTGTCCTTTATGCAAAAAAGGTTAACCACAAATATCAGAAACATCTTGATTTTGTCGTCTGCACCAACCTTGTCAAAGTTGACAATCAACAACTAATGTTTTTTAAAGAACATGGCATACACATATCTACCTCTCTTGACGGCAACCGTGACCTTCACGACAAAAACAGGGTGCTAA
>PLGI01000119.1 GCA_003139775.1 Syntrophaceae bacterium
ACACTCCTATTGACAAGACTCCAGTTACAGACTCAGCCATGCAAAAAAACAATCCCATCAAAAACGATTACAAACAGATATTGTAAATACTACTAAGAAGTGAAGAAAGGAGGTTCTTGACAAACTCAAGGTGTTGTTCTAAATCTTAACTAGGTGTCACACTTTTCGTCCGCCACCCGTCTCACTTTTACTGCGCCCTTTGTACCTTAAACCTTACCCAGATCAACGAAATCAACAATGCGAAGGCGGTATTTCAGTAAAAGGGATTGTTCTTGGGACGGATTTTATTACAGATATACTCCTGGTGTCCTTAAATCTTAAGCCACCACTGCGACTGTTGCCCGGAGACTTTGGAACGCAAGTCGCATTGCGGACTTTATGTGAAGCGATTGTTAAGGCTGCATGTAAACGGCTGGATCTTTCGCCCAGCGAGCTCTCGGCTGAATATCGTCCAGCGATTACAGAATCTGGGAAATTTGGTCAGGAGGCAGAGATTTTCATATATGACACACTTCCTGGCGGCGCTGGTTTTGCACGACGCGTCGGGGAGATGGGACTTGACGTCTTTCGTGACGCTCTTGGTATTTTAGAGGATTGTCAGAGCTGCGATGCTTCGTGCTATAGATGCCTTAGGAACTTCCAGAACAAACGCGATCATGAGTTGCTGGACAGGCGTTCGGGAGCCATGTTACTTAGGTACTTACTAGACGGAATAATGATTCCACCAGATCTTTCAAAAACAGACGAAATGCTGTATCAAGATTTACTCCGACAAAAAGTTGCCGATATAATATTTAGCAGAAACGAGCGCATTGTAGTTCCCGGAATCGGTGACATTATTGCTCCAATCCTTGCTAATCGAAATAACGGTCAGCAGTTTGTAGTTGCAAGCAACTCTTTCCTTACACCAGACACTGCAACAACGAGTGAACTGGAGGAGATGAAAGAGTTACTTGGCAATGTCATTTTGAAGGATGACATCCTGATTAGAAAAAATCTCCCAAAAGCAACCCTGGAGGTCATTAAAAAAATAGGGGGAACAGTTTAGACGTGACAATAGAATTTCCAGCTATCAGGATTTCACAAGAGCCGACGGTGTGGGCATCGCCACCGGAGTGGATGTCATTTTCAAAGCTGCAACAGATCGAAGCATGTCCGCGCCGCTGGTCTTTGATGTCAAGCGACTATCCGGCTATATGGGGCAAGAATGGTTATCCGGAACCGCTTATTCAATCAACCTTAATAGGCAGGGTAACACATCGACTGGTCGAAATTATTGTGAAGGAATTTCAACGCGCGGGATGCACGTCTTTTGACAATCCAGATTGTATAAGAGTGATGAGAGAACTAGGTGGATTTTCTCATATCATCGAAAAAATCTTTGATGACGTCTTGATCCAATATGCCGAAAATCCCAGAGCAGCCGGCACCTTGGCCGTAATAAAAAAGGCCTTATTGGAAAGAAAAAGTGATATCCGCGAAAATGCAAGGATTCTCCTTTCTAGAATATTTGAAGGAAAACAAACTGCTCAATGTGTTTCTTTGGTAAGTCAAGGGAAAGCGGAACCGTTGAGAAACGGCATTTATTCTGAAGTTCAGTTAGTGAACGAAGAGATAAAATGGAAAGGTGTTGCCGATCTTATAAGATTAACACCAGAGGAATGCGAAATTCGTGACTTTAAGACTGGTGTGTATAAGGAAGAACATGCCGAACAATTAAGAATCTATAATCTTCTGTGGCTATGTGATAATCGAAAGAACCCTTCGGCACGTCCTGCAAGTAAGTTGACAATATCATATATTGACGCAGATGTTGATGTGCCCCCACTTCTAATTTCGGAAGTAGGTTTTTACAAGGACAAACTGATCAAGCTAAAAAACGAAGCTAAAAAAAAATAACAGGATCTCCTCCCGAAGCTATATTAAAAGAAGACAATTGCGAACACTGTTTTGTAAGACATTTATGCATAACTTATTGGGAGAATGGCCTACCCAAAATGCACATCAAAGAAAAACCTGCCAATTCTTTAATTGATATTGCGGTTAAAATTGTCGGGATTCATGGTTCAAGAAGCTACGATGCTGTGACAATTGCATCAAGTAATTTACCGCAAAACACACCGCTCATCTTAAGGGTTTTAGAAAATTGTAATTTTACTATAGGAAATTGTTTAAGATTACTAAACATGATTATCACACGCGACGAGACAAATGAAGATAACGAGCAAGTGCTCATAAGTCCACCGAAAATATCCGAATTTTATTTTATGCCAGATTCTTGATTTTGCATTATGCAAATAATGCCATATTTTTTAGAGAATACGCATAACCTTAAAAATATCCTTTTTTAAGAAAATATTAGTTCATAACATCTACCTATCAACACCTTTTACTGTACCGTTTTATTTTCTATTTTTGTGCGAACAATCTATTTCCCGCCCTGCTTGAGGTAGGGATAGACATGAAAAGGCTGTGAGCATATTTGTGATTCTATCCGCTGAAAAAGTGTGCCGCTTATTCCGCTATCGCTC
>PLGI01000034.1 GCA_003139775.1 Syntrophaceae bacterium
GATTTTGGGTGGCCACCCGGGATAAGTTGGAGCCGGAAATCTTGAGGCTTATCCGTACAGGGTCACATAATGAATTATTTTAAGTCTAACCTCCCTTATCCTTTTGGGGGAGAACAGGGAATTCTGAAAAAATAGTACGCTTAGCCCCCCTGTATCAGCGAAGTTGCAACCAGGGGTAAAGTCACAAAATATCGTTAGTAATATCATGTAATTAACCTCGAAGTATCTTTTTCATTCAATCTAAGGTGAAAGAAACAATTCTGCCAATTCGGGAAGCGGAAATTTATTTCTTGCTTCCTCGTAGATTAAGATTCTACTTGTAATTAACCAACTAATTAGTTAATATGCTTCCATGAGTTCACATACCATTAAAAATCCATCGTTTGGTCATACTTCTGAAAAGGCCGATCACAATACGCGTGAGCAACTTCTCGATGCCGCTACAGCTCTGTTCTCGGAGCAAGGCATAGCGAGCACCACCGTGGCTCAAATTGCGGCACACGTAGGTGTCACTTCGGCCATGGTCCATTACTACTTCAAGACCCGCGATCAGTTGTTGAATACGGTCATCGAAGAAAGAATTAAGCGCTTCTTAACTTATGTATGGGATCCAGTCACCGGAAGAGAGGACGATCCATTCACATTAGCAAAGGATATAGTTATCCGCATAATAAAAGCCTCTGATTTAATGCCATGGATACCGCAATTATGGAGCAGAGAAATAGTCAATGAAGGGGGAATGCTGAGAGAAAAAATGATCCGACATATTCCTATCGATAAACTAAAGCAGTTCGAAGATTGCATAGCGGCAGCGCAAAAGCGGGGCATCGTGAATCCGGACATCGATCCGCGTTGGCTCTTCATATCCATTATCGGGCTGACAATGCTTCCCTTGGCTGCGGTTAAAATCTTTAATCGCGTACCCACTCTGGTAGCACTTAATAAAGATGATCTCGCCCGTCATATCATCGCATTGCTTATGCATGGGCTCGCCAACCCATCTTTAGGCGACGGAACAAACAGCGGCTGACCAATATGGAGGAAACATGCTGTATCCCATTCTCAAACCAAAGGTAAAATACCGATATATCGCTGTGGCTATAGCGCTCATTGTGATGACAGCCTGTTCAGATCAGAAACCACCCACATACCAGGGGTATGTAGAGGGCGAATTTGTCTACGTGTCGTCATCCGAAGCAGGACGTCTCGATCGGTTGCTGGTCACCCGGGGGCAACAGGCCACTGCCAAGACACCATTATTCGCACTTGAATCGGAAAATGAAGCGGCGGCACAGCGTCAGGCACAGCAGCAACTCAGCGTTGCGGAAGCTCAACTTAAAGATCTTCTTACAGGCAAACGCCCGTTGGAGCTTGATGTGATCCGGGCGCAACTCGCACAAGCTATCGCTGAAGAAAATAAATCTGTTGCCAAACAGGTCCGTGATGAAGCCCAATATAAGGCTGGGGGCATTTCCATGGCTCAGTTGGACGAGACGCATGCCGAGGCCAAATCCAATACTGCCCGGGTACGTGAACTTAGAAGGCAGCTCGATGTTGCAAATCTATCTGCCCGAGACGAACAGATTAAGGCTCAATCAGCCAATGCGGCTGCAGCTCGCGCCGCCCTTGAGCAGGCCAAGTGGAAGTTGAACCAAAAAGCAGTCAATTCCCCGCGTTCAGGTCTGGTGTTTGATACGCTATATAGGGAAGGTGAGTGGGTGCCAGCCGGCCAGCCGATTGTATGCCTGCTGCCACCCGAAAATGTGAAGGTGCGCTTCCTTGTACCTGAAACTTTCGTTGGTGCTCTCTCCATAGGACAGGCTGTTGTCCTCCACTGCGACGGATGCCTGGAGGATATCCAGGCTAAGATAACGTATATCTCGACGGAATCGGAGTATACGCCGCCGATCATCTACAGCAATGAGACTCGATCCAAGTTAGTATTTATGATTGAGGCCCATCCTTCCGCAGATAAGGCTCATGGACTCCATCCCGGCCAGCCCATTGAGGTGAGGCTCAAATGAGTGAAGGCTATGCCATCGACATCAGCGGGCTCAACAAGAGTTTCGGCGATAAGCATGCGGTAAACGATGTTTCTATACAGGTAGAGCAAGGTGAAATCTTCGGTTTCCTCGGCCCGAATGGCAGCGGGAAAACCACAACCATTCGTTTGATGTGCGGACTTCTCGTTCCTGACTCGGGCAGTGGGACCTGCCTGGGCTATGACATTCTTCGCGATAGCGAGCAAATCAAGCGTCACGTCGGATATATGACACAGAAATTCTCATACTGGGAGGATCTGACTATCCGGGAGAATCTGGATTTTGTGGCGCGCATGTATGAGATGCCTAATCGCCCTGAAGTGGTAGAACGTGCACTGGAGGGGCTTGGCCTGACTAAGCAGGCCGATCAATTAGCTGGTTCGCTTTCCGGTGGCTGGAAGCAGCGGCTGGCCCTGGCCTCCTGTATGCTGCCCAATCCGAAGCTTCTGTTGCTGGACGAACCGACGGCAGGGGTTGACCCGGGAGCACGGCGCGATTTCTGGGAAGAACTTTTCCGGCTCTCGGCCCAAGGTATCTCAATCCTGGTTACCACTCATTATATGGATGAAGCGGAACGTTGTCATAAACTTGCATATATCGCTGAAGGCAGATTACTTACCCAAGGCACTCCGTCAGAGATAATCTCATCCCAAGGATTGAATACCTGGGCGATCTACGGAGAGAACCTCGCCGATTTATCCGGGAAACTGCAGAATCAGCCCGGCGTGGAGCAGACTGTCCTGTTTGGAACCATGATTCATGTGAGCGGGAAAAATGGGGAAATGCTTGAGAGTACCCTCCGTACCGTTACTTCAGGCACTGCCTTCCGCATGGAAAAGATGGCTACTGGCCTCGAAGACGTCTTCATCTATATGATGAAACAGTCTTCCAAAAATTCAGGAGCCAAAACATGACATCTCTTATCGGGTTTTCCTTTTCCCGCTGGTGGAGTATGGTTCTCAAGGAATTTATCCAGCTCAGGCGCGACCGCCTCACCTTCGGCATGATCATCGGATTACCCATTATACAAATGGCCCTGTTCGGATTCGCCATCAACAGCGATCCCAAGCACATGCCCACGGCTATCATCAGTGCCGACCAAAGCGAAATGACCCGCACGTTTATTGCGTCGATGAAGGCATCAGAATACTTCGAAATTGTGGGTGTTCTGCCGAGCGAGGAAGCGGGTCGTGCAGCGCTTGCACAGGGCAAGGTTCAGTTCGTTCTGAATATACCTGCTGGTTTCACTCGGAGCGTACTGCGCGGTGAACACCCTGCTTTGCTGGTCGAAGCAGACGCCACGGATCCGGTGGCAACAGGAACGGCCCTGGCTTCGGTCGGCCAGTTTGCCTCATCCGTGGCCGCGAAGGATTTGACCGGTCCCCTGAAATCCCTCGTCGGTGGCAAGGCACCTTTCGAAGTCCGGGTTCATCGTCTATATAACCCTGAAGGTATAACCCAATACAACATCATCCCCGGCCTCATGGGCTTAATACTCACCATGACGTTGGCATTGATAACAGGTCTCGCAATTACCCGGGAACGTGAGCGCGGCACGATGGAAAACCTGCTGGCCATGCCGGTGAAACCCATCGAGATCATGACCGGAAAAATCACTCCTTATATCTTCATTGGCCTGATTCAGGCAACTATCATTTTGCTAGCGGCGCGCTTTGTATTCCGTGTTCCCTTTGCAGGAAGCATCATCACGCTGTATCTGACCGTGCTCCTCTTCGTGGTAGCCACCCTAACGGTGGGAATCACCCTGTCTTCGCTAGCACAAAACCAGCTGCAGGCCATGCAGATGACCATGTTTTACTTCCTCCCGAGCATGCTGCTTTCGGGTTTCATGTTTCCATTTCAAGGGATGCCGAAATGGGCGCAGTACATCGGCAATTTGCTGCCATTGACCCATTTCAACCGGTTGATCCGGGGAATTTTCCTCAAAGGCAACCAATGGTGGGATCTCTGGCCTGACATTTGGCCCATAATAGTGTTCACCCTTGTCGCCATGACGATTGCGGTGAAGGTATATCGCCGGACCATTGATTGAGGAAGAAACGATGATTAAACCCTATATGAAAGAGCCGTTCCAAATAATCGTTCTGGCTGCCGTTGCCATATTGTGGGTCGGCTGTGCGGTAGGTCCGAACTTTCACAAGCCAAATCCATCCGCCTCACAAACCTATGTATCGGACACCCAACCATCGGAGACCATGGAAGCAAAAGGCCCCGGTGGCAATGCACAGCGCTTCAACACCGGAATGGACATCCCTGCGCAGTGGTGGTCGCTCTTCCACTCCGATTCGCTCGATCGTCTGGTCCGTCTGGCTCTGGATGACAGCCCGACTCTTATGCAGGCTCAAGCAAAGCTTAAGCAGGCACAGGAAGATTTTAATGCCCAGACCGGGGCTACGCAATATCCCGCAGTGGATGCCAGACTGTCAATCACACGCCAGCAGGTGGATCTAGTTTCATATGGGATTTCAAACTTCCCGAATCCCGGTCCTTTCACCTTGTACAACGCATCCGTGTCCGCTTCGTATACCCTGGACCTCTTTGGAGGAAACCGGCGCGCACTTGAAGGGCTTAAGGCAAAGGTCGATTATCAGGTTTTTGAGCTGGAAGCGGCAAGACAGACACTTGTGGCAAATGTCGTGAGCACAGCCATTAAGCAGGCGTCCCTCCGTGCGAAGATTGACATAGTTCAGAACCTTATGGATGCACAGAGCCAGCAGATGGCCATCACCGAAGAGCGGTATAAGGCAGGAGGCGTATCTGTGCTGGATGTTCAGAACCAGAGCATATTGCTCGATCAGACAAAGGCTTTACTGCCTCCTCTTAAGAAACAGCTGGCACAGGTCAATGATCAGTTGGCCGTCTATTTAGGTAGGGAACCGGCCGAGGTAAAGATTGATAAGTTCGACTTGAATAGTCTCCATTTGCCCGAAGAACTGCCGCTTAGCCTGCCCTCATCACTGGCCCGACAGAGGCCTGATATTCGTGCAGCGGAAGCGCTCTGGCACCAAGCAAGCGCTAATGTAGGCGTAGCTACAGCCAATCTTTTCCCACAGATCACACTGTCCGGGAGTTTCGGCTCGCAGAGAATAAGTGCCGGTGACATTCTGAGCGGAGTGAATATCTGGAACATTGCCGGTAATCTCATGCAGCCGATCTTTCACGGCGGTGAATTATGGGCGAAGAAACGCTCGGCCGTCGCGGCTTATGACGAAGCCGCTGCTGCTTATAGACAGACGGCCCTGAAGGGGCTGCAAGAGGTCGCCGATACATTGCATGCTCTTGATGCTGACGCTCGGACGCTCCAGGCCATGACCGATACCACTGACCATGCCAGAACCGGTTACGAAATTGCTCAGCGACAATACCAGTTGGGCGGTATCAGCCATCTGGCTCTTCTTGATGCACAGCGTCAGCTCCTGCAGACGGAGATGGATAGGGTACAGGCCCAAGCCGACCGGTATGCCGATACGGCCGCCCTACTGTATGCTCTTGGTGGCGGGTGGTGGAAACCATTATCAGAGAACGTCCCTGTCGATTCAACCTCAACTACAGAGATACAAAAATGATGAGGGATTTCCTGAGTCCTCACGAGTATTGACAGTGGCTATGATGCTGTGGCAAAGCTTTCAGTAGAGTAGAGAACTGGCTACGAAGTTCCCACGAAAGCTCCTTGGGTACAGAATGTGAAGGCATCCGGATGAAGATAATCGGAAAGCCGTATTCGGGAAAACCGAACGTACGGAATTGACGAGGGGGAACTGGAGATAGAGCATGAAGCTACTACGCCAGTTCTCTACTCTACTGAAAGAGAGTAACGAAAAATTCATCGAGAGCGTAGTGGGTTCGCTGGATTGATTTTTATGTATTCCTTTTCATTTTCCAGGTAACCAAGGCAAACCCAAAAACTGTAACAATAAGACCTATAGAATAAACCACAGTTCCTATATTAAACCAGATCAAAGATAATTCATGTATTTTCTCTATGTCATGCATAAATGTTTCCCTAAGATTCACAAAGGTCATAATTAAATATCTAAGCCATATGAGCAATATTCCTAAGGTAAATATCAAGCTTTCTTTTGTTCTTTGTTTTTTCCAAAATATAATGCCGATTATTGGTGCGCAGAAGAAAAAAATCAGGTGCGCATAATAATGTTATAAATGTAGAGAAAGAATGAAATCATTCATAGATAATTCCTCGTACGTTTATTTATTCTACATAATGCCACGCATCACCTGCGGCTGAAAGCCGTCCGGTGGATGCGATTGTTCGGCTTTTTTATTTTGAAATCCATTGAACCCTCATGAGGGATATGGCAGGACCATGAGGCCTTTTCTGATTGCCTGGGGTAAAATCCACTAAATCAATGCCATCATCACAAGCAAGAGGATAGAATCTTGAGTATGATTCCTGATCAAATGAATATGCACCACCAAGTTTCATGACTTTGAGTACATAACCATAACATGCTTTACTGATTTGATATCAACGGAGAGGGTATTTATATAGGCCGTAAAGTCCTGACCTATTTTCTTCAACAACCTTCTCATATGTTAAACCCATAGATCATTATTGATTTTTCATTAATAATCATCATGGTCTTATTAATAGTTGCTTTAATGGTACGTTCTGGCACATTAAATAAGGAAAGACCCATTTCGATTGTAAAAGGACATTTCATATCGAAGTTTACAACGCCTTGGTTGACCCGTTCGGCAATAAAACTAAGTCTGATACCTCTTAGCGCTAATGTCCTCATATAATAGTCTTGATCATTAAATGTTTCATTATACTTATGAAAAAATAATCGATTCCGTTGGATATTATAAGATAACATCAGTTCCGTGATTCGCCATGAATTGTATACCACAAGGTAGAACTCCGCAATTCTGTCGTATTTTTCAACTGCCTTAAGCTCTAAAGCATTTATGACAGAATATTGCAAAACAGGGTTCATCTCTTTTCCAACGATGCTTCTAGATGCTTGCATGAAATCTCTATAGGCATCAATAACAATATGGAGTAATATATCTTCTTTGTCACGAAAAAAATGATACAGGCTCCCGATATTAATCTCAGCCTTCTCGGTGATTTGTCTAATTGTCGTAACGGTATATCCGTTAGTGATAAAAAGATCACGTGATATATCGATGATTATTTTTTTAATATCTCGACGTTTTCTCTCTCGTTTCATAAAAGCACAACTCCCTTAAATGTCTATCGAATATTTATAAATATATGTCCATATTGCGACATGTATCACCGAGTAGTTTGTAAAGCAAATAATACATAATAATTTCATGCTGTGGTCTCTGCCGCAGGGTAATAGACTTTGAAAATTATATTATTCCGCACCTTTGAGTGTAATAAACATCCTGCACAATGCTGGAAAAGATAAAAAAACGAAGTATTTTTAATTTTTATTTGAACATGTTCAATTTTATGATTGACAAATCAATATATATTATTTTATGCTTACACTTGAACATGTTCAAGTGATATTAAAATTAAGGAGGAGAAAAATATGTTTATTCCACTTAAAAGATTTTACTCAAAAATAAGAGGACTGATTAATTTCTCATCTCTAAAAAAAGAAAAAATAATGTCTGTAGGCAGTGTTCTGGAAAAGCAGGCGGCCAGATATTCAAAAAAACCGCTGATTCTCTTTGAAGGGCGCACGATCACTTATAAAGATTTTAACGAAAGCGCCAACCAGTATGCAAATTTCTTTAAAAACAAAGGGTTTGTTAAAGGAGATACTGTTGCACTTCTTATGGACAACAGGCCGGAATTCCTGATTGTACACGCAGGTTTGGCAAAAATAGGAGTCGTACCGGCTCTTATAAACAATAATATCAAAGGCAGGATACTTGCCCACGCATTGAACATCGCGGAAGCTAGAGCAATCATAATAGGTCATGAATTTATGAAGGAATATACTGATATCGCGAAGGAAGTAAAGCTTCATGCGCCGGGAGATATATTTGTTGAATGCGAGGGGAAAAGTCTGGTTATACCTAAGGGTTTACAGGATATGGATTCTATCCTGAAAAAACAATCGACAAACAATCCTGAAATGGTTCCGCCGATTTCTTCAAAAGACATCCTCGAGTATATTTACACATCCGGAACGACCGGGATGCCCAAGGCGACGGTACTCAAACATCAGAGATGGCTTCAGCTCGGATATATCGTGGGTGGATATTGCCTGCGGATCGTCTCTAATGATGTGCAGTATCTCTGCCTCCCGCTCTATCATAACAGCGGTATAAACCTGGCATGGTCAACCACCCTGATACAGGGCTGCACGCTGGCCATGAGGCGAAAATTTTCCGCTTCAGCTTTCTGGGACGATATAAGAAAATACAATGCCACGATCATGATCTATATCGGCGAGTTATGCCGTTATCTGAACAACCAGCCTAAAAAAGACAATGATGCGGACAATTCACTGAAATACATACTCGGAAACGGCATGAGGATGGATTACTGGACTGAGTTTCAGAAACGCTTCGGCATCAAACGCATTATTGAAGTCTATGGTGCCACCGAAGGGGTAGGGGGGCTCACCAATCTCAAGGGAGTTCCCGGCATGATCGGACAGCTCACCGCCGCGGGCATCCGCATGGGCGAAGTGGCACGGTACAATCCCGATACCGGCGACTTTATCAAAAATGATCAAGGATTTATGGAAAAATGCAAAATTGGAGAGACCGGTATGTTCCTTGCCGCAATAAGTAGCACCAATCCCTTTGCCGGATATAAAAGCAATAAAAAGGCGACAAGCGATAAGATAATTAGCGATGTATTTAAAAAAGGAGATAATTATTTTATCAGCGGGGACCTATTTAAACTGCATAAAAAAGACTACGTCTCATTTGTCGACAGGCTCGGGGATACATTTAAGTGGAAAGGCGAAGTTGTCGCGACAAATGAAGTAGCCGACATCCTAAACCACTTTGGGGGAATAGAAGATTGCAATGTCTATGGCATCTCGATAAATAACACCGAAGGAAGATGCGGCATGGTGGCTCTGACTCTCATTAAAGGTACAGCAATAGATTGGGAGTCGTTTGCCAAGTATATAGTGGACAATCTTGCAACTTACGCTCGTCCTTATTTTGTTCGCATACGAAGTGAAAAAGACGCTACATCGAGCTTTAAACAGCTCAAAACCGGGCTTCAAAATGACGGGTTCAATTCTGCCATCGTCAAAGATCCATTATATTTCCTCGATCCGAGAACGTGGCAATTTGTGGAGATAACCCAAAAGCTATATGATGAAATACAGGATGGCAAAATTAAATTTTAAGAACCATTAATATATCTATTAATTATTGATGGCGATCCTGCGGAAATCATAGTTATTCTTAACCGACCATAAGGGGAAATTGCGAAATGAGAAATAAAACAAGAACCAAATCCATAAACAAAAAGCAGGTTAAAGCTGTAAAGAAGGAAATACCGCCTTCTCAAAAATATTTATTGTCAAAGAATATAAATGAAGAAACGGATAAAAATAAACACGGATTTATAAAAACCCGTTGAAATTATTTTTACTAAAATACGCATAATCTTAAATTACGAAAATATTAAAGCAGCATTTGTTGAAAAATGATTTTTGTTGATTGGATTTATACTAACTTTCTTTGGTAACACGCAGGAATGATCAAAAAAAAATATATGCCGGTTGTTGAGGCGAGTGGCGCGGGG
>PLGI01000049.1:0-1730 GCA_003139775.1 Syntrophaceae bacterium
TCTTGATCGTAGGGCGACTTAATGTCTTCATAACTTGCTTCAATCAATAAAGCTCGCCAGCGATACTTTGTCATTTTTTCGCATTGTTTGAAAAATCGCTCTCGCTGCTGAATTAAGGTTGTTATAAGGTCGGTCAGTGTTTTTCGTTCCAACACAAGTAATTCTTCCATACCCTCTATGCTGTAATCTCCGACTTTCAGCGCCTGACTTTTTTCTTCAGCGATCCAGTTTTTTAATCTGCTGAAATCAAAAGGATTCTTTTCGCGGGTGTCAACTATGACAATAGGTTTGGGAATTATTCGGGTAATACTGTGCCCACCTCGCTTAACGATTAACCGGCCTGTTGGTGGCGGGGCCGGATGATGTTCCCGTATAAATACTTCAGGATCGCAAGCGACACTTTCTTTTTCTGATTCGAATGTATTCATCATTTACCAGCAATTAGATAATTTGATTTTCACAATTACTATAATTCATTTTTTACCAAATAACAAAGGTGTGTTGTTTTGACCACGATACCGCTCTATTACCGACTTGACTATCTCAACAGATGGTTGATAAGGCTTTCCTTCAATTAGGGACTGAATTGAAGCCCGATGTATGATACAATCTATTTCCGCAACATGCATTGGATATCGCTCTACAAGTTCAACAATGTTATTATCCTTTGTAGAATTCGGCGATAAATTACTTTCCCAGTGTTCAATTTGCATTTTTTCCGGCGGATATTCCAGTTTAAAATGTGCGTGAAATTCCAGCGGGATATTGGCTACCGGACATTTATGCATAACAAGACAGCAAATGCCCCGATATTCACGTAATTTATTTAGAAACGCGGCAACCGCTGTTCTTACTGATAAGTTGATGTCCATATCATTTTGATTACCGGTATCACTCCAATTTATAGCGCCGTTGTAATCAATGATGAGGAGCAAATGAGCTTCTTCAGTTGTCTGGCTGAAGGCATAATCAATAAGTTTAATTTTTTCATGCGTTACAGTGTCCGTGAGTTCGTTATCTTTGCAGAGAGTATCCAGGTCGTTATACTTAAAAGCCTTAACCTTCAGTTTGCATTCAGCGGCAAGAGCATCTATGGCACAAATACAGGTTTCCAGAAATACGCCACTAAAAAGAATATTAAGTCCCGATCCTTTTTTTTGAGCATATTTGAATGCTTCGGCCATATTCTTTAATTCAGCTCTTTGCTTATAAGCCAACGGCAGATTATCAATTATTTTCGCAGGGGTATAAGTCTTACAAAATTTGTCACTTTCAATCATCTGCTTTGTCTGTAGATCTGCCGCCTGTTCCAGTAATTGCCAGGTAATAATATGGTTGCCTTTACCATCTGGTTCGGCTGAGTTCGCTGCCAGAAAAATTGTGTTTTTTATAAGGCCGCCGCTGAATGGGTAACGGTTATTCAGCGAATTTAAATCAACGTCTGGAGCAAGCTTGATAAAATCGGGAAGAAGCGCCTGCCAGATTTTAAGCCGCTGTTCAGTATCAGGTAGGGGGAAATGAAATTTCATTGATAACCGCCTTTCCATGGCAGGATCAATATGGCCGCCCTTGTTGGTCGCCAAAATTACAACACATCGTGCTTTTTCAATTTGGATAAGAAGCATCCTGGACAGATAAGAACCTTCTTTGAAAAGATCATCAGCTTCATCAAAAAAGATAAAACCATGGAGCATCGCTGCTTCTCGAAAAGCCTGAACCATCAAGTATTC
>PLGI01000049.1:1761-3125 GCA_003139775.1 Syntrophaceae bacterium
CTCGACGCCTTGTCTCTTTTTCTCTGCCTAAGATATCGCTCTATATTTAGAACAATTTGATCCTTCATATTGCCGGGTATGATAACCTTATCCAGCTTGATTGAGCTTTTCTCAATGGATATTTCCTTGTAGGTACTGTTGTATAGATTATCGTCGCCAATCATGTATCTGACGTGGCGTTCATTGATGGTGACGATTTCATCAACAACGTGGGAACTGCTTTGTTTATCAAAATCATTGCGGAAAAATATTATTTCGCGGTTGACAAGAGAGGCATTTCTGCTGAAATGCTTTCGCTTTTCAAGTTGATCCCTATAGTCTGAACAAAGGCTGGAAAGAATGATACGAATTTTAATTCCTCTTTTATCTTCTTCAAATTGACAAAAAGAGAACGTTTCACGGAATCTTTCACTCGTGGCATTCATGAACAACAGTAAAAGTATTTTCTGATCAAATGCGTCCAGTTTATTTCCATTGCAAAAAACTGGAAAGAAAAGCTCAACGCCCGACCGTAATGATGCGTTCTGCCGTACCTCATTGATCTCTTGAATCCGGTCAAGTTCGGATTGAATTTTTTTCATATTGAAATCGTTGGATGACAAACCCAGAACGGAAGACAGTCTGTCAACAGCACTGCTTTTTGTTGACCAATCAGTTTTTCCATGACGGAGGGCCGACAATACAAGAATCAACAGAGCTTCCTTTTCAAGCGCGTCAAGGTATTCAAAATTATCAGCAAACGGCATTGCATTTATGCCATGGATATGGTCTCGCGAGAGTGACAATACCTGTCCTGCCTTATTCTGGGGCTCTACACGGTCATTTACGGCAATATTCTGCATTTTCATAATATACCCTCCTTCCTATGATCTTCTTTTCATTGATTCGACGACGTCCACAATCCCCAACGCGACCGCCTCTTCGGTGGACAGCCAGGTATCAACCTCCCGCAAAAGATATTTTTCCAGTTCTTGGCGGTCTTTGATGTTGGAATAAGTCATGTAATGATTCAGGATGCGTTCATGAAGCATATCTTCCTCCCGGCGACCGGCGATTAGCTGGCTGTGATTCCCGCTGTTTATAGCAGAAAAGCGATGGGACAAAATAGATGTCCGTGGCGTAACGACCCTGTGCCCTTTTTCACCGGTCATAAAAATAATCAGCCCCATGGAAGCAATTATTCCAATCCCTGTCGTGTATATGGGAATCTTTGACCATTCCATAATATCAATAATTGAAAAACCATCAGGGCAATTGCCACCCGGCGAATTAATAACCATCTGTACCTGGTTGATGTTTCCCTTGATATTGTATCCGATGATTTCTTTGCAGACGCTTTCAGCCTTTGCTTCATTAATAATACC